>JAPLGF010000125.1:15937-30753 GCA_026390275.1 Candidatus Atribacteria bacterium | reverse complement strand
TATGCCTTTTCAACACCACAGTCTGACCAATTTCCTGGTCTGCAAGGCTTCTCGCGATAGGAATACCAAAAAAAATGTCATCCCATTCCGGTTGATCAGGAAAACGAGAGGTCAGGGTTCCCGGGGGAGTCAGACAATCACCCAGAAATTCCATGGGAGATACCAACCGGAGATCTTTCTTATTACCCAACTCGGTAAAAACCGCTTCCAGAACCGCTTTGTCTGGCAACCCAGAGAGGGCCTGAATGAACTGAATGACTTCTTTACCCATTTTATCCTGGTGGAAAAGATAACTCCGAGGAATTTTTCCAGAAAGACAGATATGATGAACATTCATTTCTTGCATAATTCTGATCACGGAAATGAATGAAAAGAGATCCAATACAAATTGAGGGTTTAAAGCAGGATCACAGGGAAGAAAACGAAAACCGACCACCACCACCTGTATTCCTTGTTTTTGGGCGGCGTGGTAAATGAGCTGGGGGATTTTTCCCTGACCGGCAATGAGGAGCAATCGATCAATAGACATCGCTCGTTCTCTTGGTTTCACGTACAGCACGGGCAATCCCTCTCCGACTTTTTTGTATAAAACTAATAATTTCCTCGGCAAATACTCCCGGGTATTCTTTGGCCACATTATGCAGGGCTTCCTCTTCCGTCGTTCCGGGCTTAAAAAGAATCTGGTATATTTTTTTAATGATCTCCCGATTTTCCCGGGAAAAACCTCTCCGCTTCAATCCCACCACATTCTGTCCGAAAAGACGTGCCGGATGTCCGTCTGCCAGACAATACGGCGGAATATCGAGAACGACCTTGGAAAGCCCCCCGATCATGGTTAATTTTCCTACCCGAACGAACTGATGAATTCCGACAAAACCACTGAGGGTAGCCCCGTCTTCAACTTCCACATATCCCGCCAGGCTCGCATTGTTGGCCATGATGACTTCATTTCCAATCTGACAGTTGTGGGCAATATGACAATAGGACATAATGAAACATTTTTTCCCGATGCAGGTTGATTTCCCCACTCCTGTGGCCCGGTGAACAGTGGAAAACTCCCGGAGGACGGTTTCGTCTCCAATGATGACTTCGGTTTCGTCTCCACGATATGAAATGTCTTGCGGGGGGGTTCCGATAACGGCGTGGTGACCGATGGTACAATCA
Source organism: Candidatus Atribacteria bacterium (assembly GCA_026390275.1). Lineage (GTDB taxonomy): Bacteria > Atribacterota > Atribacteria > Atribacterales > Atribacteraceae > JAPLGF01. The sequence continues at coordinate 29,589 of JAPLGF010000125.1, read as the reverse complement.
GAACCAATACTCACCCGTCCCTCCATGATAACACCAGAACCAATACAGGTACGATTCCCCACCCGCACCTGGTGTCCAATGACGGCAAATGGTCCCACTTCCACCTCATCGCCCAGCTGAGCACCTTCTTCAATGACAGCTCGTGTATCGATTTTCATTCTCTATCCTCGCCTTCTTCAAAATGTCTTTGACCATTCGAACGTTCAGTTTGTGACCAGAACGGAGACCGACAAATTGTCCCCGAAGACGAAACCCAGCAAGCATCAGATCACCAATCATATCGACCAGTTTATGGTAACATGGTTCTTCGCTCATCCGCAAGAATTGATTCGCCTGGCCATTATCGTCAAGAACAAAGGCACTTTCCCGAACCCCTTGGCCGAGTCCCTCTCGGAGTATGGTATCCACATCGTTTTGAAAGGCAAAGGTCCGGGCAGCAGCAATGGTAGAAAAAAATTCTTGATTCCCAGAAAAAAAAGCATATTCCGCAAATGAAGGATTCTCAAAAACATCAAGAAAATAACTGACGGAAAAACTCGGTCCTGGAAAAGCAAATAAATATTGATTTCGATCTTGTATACAGATCCAGTCATTCACCACCAGATACCAGCGGGGAGAGGCTTGCTCAACGATACCACTTTGGGTAAAATAATCCATCCAGAAGACACTGCTCCCATCACCCGCCGGCATCTCCTCCCCCTCTACCACGACTTCCAGATTATCCACGTCCGCTCCCCAGCAGGCAGCTAAAAAATGCTCGACCGTGGAAAGGGAACCGACCCCGCTGGCGAGAATCGTACAACGGGTACTGGAAGAAACGAAGTGACTGCGGGCAGGAACAAGCACCCAGGAATCATTTTGAAAAACCCGAAAAAAAATGCCCTGGTTCTCCCGGGCAGGATGGACTGTAACCTTGACTCGCCCACCATGGTGTAACCCCACCCCTTGCACACAAAAAGACTGATGAATCGTCTTCTGCGGGATTTCCGATCTTATTGTTTGAACACACTCTTCTCGAGGTTCCGAAGCCGATGCCATATCTCAGGGAGTTTCCTTATAAACGCCTTTTCTTTCAACTCGGTTTGGTGATTCTGGGCGGGAAATCCGGATATCAGAGATACCCCGGCAATATCGGAAGAAACACCGGTACGTGCTGCCATCTGGACTCCCTCCCCCACTGTACAATGATCAGCTACCCCACTCTGCCCAGCCATGATGACATCGTTTCCGATCACCGAACTCCCGGCAACCCCAGATTGGGCAACGATGATGACATTTTCACCCACCTGAACGTTATGAGCAATTATGACCAGATTATCAATTTTGGTACCCTGACCCACTTTTGTTTCTCCCAGGGTAGCACGATCAATGGTGGCGTTGGCACCCACTTCCACGTCGTTCTCTAAAACCACTCTGCCCACTTGTGGTATCTTCTGGTAGGTTTTCCCAGACCGCTCATATCCAAAACCATCGCTCCCAATGACGGCACCGCTGTGCAAGATAACCCGATCTCCTAAAACGCAATTTTCTCTGATCACCACCTGCGGATAGAGAATACAGTATTGCCCAATCACCACCTGGTCCCCCACATAAACCTGCGGGAAGAGAACCGTCCCTTTCCCTATTGACACTCCCTTCCCGACATAGGCAAATGCCCCCACTGATACCTCTTCCCCAACCGTTGCCTGCGGATAAATAAAGGCGAGAGGGTGGATGCCCTTTTCGGGAAAAACGGGAGAACGAAAGAGAGGAAGGAGTTGAGCAAGTGCCAAACGCGGATTCTCAACGTAAAGAAGATTGGTGCCTGGAATGTCCTTCAGTTCCCATCCTTCTTTGAGAATCACCGCCCCGGGAGAGGACATTCGGAGTTGAGAAAGGTGCCGGAAATCAAAAAGAAAAACCACTTCATCAGAAGATGCCTTTTCCCAGGTACTGATATTTTGGATTTCATACTCGGGGTCGCCAGACAGGCGACCCCTCACATGTTGAGCAATGTCTTTCAACTTCAAAATGGATCACTTCGTTTCCGGGGTTCCCAGAATGATTTTCAATTGTTCAATGACTTTATCGGTGATGTCCGTTCCACCATAGAGGACCAGGGGCATTTCCATGACTTCTTTTTGATTAACCGGAATACGTAGCTCACTCCGAACAACCAGGGAAAGTCGCATGGATTCAGCCACCTTCTTAATGGCCGCAATAACATCGTTATACCGTCCATTGATCAGATCCTGTCTATTCTTCAACATTTCATCCCGCACTGGTGCCCACTCGGTGTTCATTTCACCTTCCAACTTTTGAACTTCATCCCGGGTTTTTCCCTTTCCCTTATCGTTGAGATCTTGCTGTCTCTTCTGCATTTCATCCATGAGAGTCTTCTCTACATCAGCGATCTTCTGGGTATTCGGGTGTGCTTCAAAAAGTTTGCTGAGGTTAATAAGACCGGTGGTTGAAGGTATTGCGGCACTCGATACCGGTGTTGGCGTTGGAGTTTTCCCTTGAGGAGTGGGAGTGACTTTGGGAGGATTCGCTGCCCAGGTCCCCATTCCAAAAACAAATATGATCAGTGCAACGAGTACTCCCACCCCGACGTTTCTTCTCATCATAATCTGTCATTCTCCTTTTTCGTTTTTTAGAAATATGGTTCTATAAGAACTTTGAGCCCCTTTTTTGTTGTCGAATCATTTCCATCTTACCAGGAACTCAAATGGATAATTTTTACCACAACTTCTCACTACCCTGAAAAACCAGTCTACGGCGTAAGATTAAAAAATGAAATGAAAAAAAACTCCAGCATTAAAAAGTATGGCCAATACTGAAATAGGTTTGGGCCCCCGCTTCTCCGATCCCATAATCCAATCTCACCGGTCCAATGGGAGTTTCAAATCGCAAACCAACACCATATCCTAATTTGATGTCTTCGAATCGGATCGGATCGTTGAGAGGCCAGGCGTACCCGGCATCACCAAAGAAAACCAGCTGGAGATTCTTCGCAATGTCCCAACGATACTCAGCATTGAAGAGAAGCATCTGTTCACCCTGAAATTCAGAGAGATCATATCCCCGCAAGGTCATGACTCCACCCACCGAGAACTTTTCGTATTCTGGAAGTTCAGTGTCGGCCAAACCTCCCAAGAAGCGCAGAGCCAGAACCGTATCTTTGCCAATGTTGATAAAGTCACGAACATCCAGTACGTACTTGGTATAATTATTATCGCCCCCTAAGAATCGACCGGCCAGCTCGACCTGGAGACTTCCGTACCATCCCGCATGGGGATTAAAAACATCATCCCGAGTATCGTAAATAACCATCGGAGTAAGCGAGTTGGTGATACCGCCCTGATCTGGGGTAATTCCTTCCACCGGGGTTAACGTGATATTCTCGGTTTTGTAAACCAACCGCGCGCTCCAATTCTCGTTTAGTTTCCTTCCCAGTCCGATTTGCCCCCCGATCCGTTCTTCTTCATATTTTCCAATAATAACATTGTCAATCCGGTTATCCTGATTGCGGATCTGGTCATAAACCGAGAGGAATAAAAGAGTGGGGCTGTTAAGAAGCCATGGTTCCTCGAAGGTTAAACGGTAGAGAGTACGGGATCCGAACTCATAGCGCAATTCCAGCTTTTGGCCATTTCCGCCGAAATTATTCTCCTGATACTTGATAAAACCAAGCCACCCATACTCGCTGCTGTATCCCACACCCACACCGGCTTCTCCGGTCAGCTTTTCGATCACTTTGACCACCACCACCACGTGGTTGGAATCGCTCCCCGGCTCAATCTTCATGCCGATATCATCAAAAAATCCCAGGTTATAAATCGCCCGCATACTCTTTTTAATTTTGGAAAAATCGAAGGCAAAAGGGAGGGAAAAGGTCAGTTCACGACGGAGAACAGTGTCCTTGGTCTTGGTGAGACCATCAAACTGGACATTCTCTACGATTCCCTCATGAATGATGAAGTTTAAAACACCGTCTTTACTGAAATTTGCCCCGTCGATAGCGGTTAAGAGGAAACCACTATTACTGTAGAAGGCCTTGATCCGTTCCATGTCATTCTGTAATATTTTCCAGTTCATCACCTGACCGATGGCCAGGATCATGTTTTTCCTGATGGTGTCCTCTGAGAGTTGGGTTTCCCCCTGGATTTTTACTTCCTTAACGAGAGGGTTTTCTTCCACTTTAAAAATGACTTCGACCCCCTCCGGATATTCCCTGGTATCAATCCAGACCTTGGAAAAATACCCCAAATCAAACACCGACTTAATATCGGTTTTTATTTTTTCTTGATCAAAAGGATCCTTGAGACCAATCGAAACTGCGGAAAGAATGAGCTGGGAACTGATGCTTTGGTTCCCTTCCACCCGGATCGCTACCACGGCAGGAGCCGACTGGGCAAAACCCTGACTTCCCCAAAAAAGAAAAAAAAGCAGAAAAAGGATACTCACGAACACCATCTGAAAACGGGTGAATCGCATAGGCACAATTTCCCTCCATTTCATACTCATGATATGCTTCCCGGAAACAAAACTCTCATCACTATTTTTATACTTTTTCCTCCACCAATACTCCTATTGCTTTTTAAAACTGGGGTCTGGGACCCCCATCATTCTTCGTTCCCCGCAAATCCAGCAAAAGTACAAATCAAAAACGAGTGCGAAACTCCAGTTCCCAGCCATATTTCCCATTCTCGCCAAATTCTGACTTGAAAGACCACTCTTTACTGAGATCGGCCTCGAGATTGAGAGATGAATGATCTCCTCCACTCAAATCTAAAGTATAACTGATAGATGCATTTTCTCCAAGGTCTTTTTGCAGTTCCAGTCCATAAAACCCATTTCCATCCTGCCCCGGGGTGATCAATTCCAAACTATCAAAAAATGGATTTTTGGGAAATAAATTCTCGTTTTTCCCCAATAAAAATCGCAGGGCTTTGAACAGATGAGGCTCTAATTGCAAGGTATCCAGAGTCTGGTAGGCATCTTTATCCCCGATGAAGAGGAGAGACAGTATTTCTTCCCGGGAAAGCTGCGGTTCAGAGACCAGGGTCATTTCATAATCATCGAGGGGACCGGCCGCCTTCAGGGTGATGTGATACCGATCGACTCTGGTATTTCCCTCTAAAAAGATCTGTGGTGTAAAACCGAAAAGTTCTCCAAAAATGACATACCCTTTCAGAGGAATGGTCTTCATCACCAAATCGTAAACACCCCGGGTCACATCCAGCCGGCCTTCCATCTGAAGCGGCCCCTTCTCGGTTGTCACCACCACTCCTCCTGTCAACGCCAGACCTAAAAACCGCGTCTTGACCCGGAAAGAATCGCCAGTCAGGAGCGATATGTTGATTTTCACCTCTTCTATATTTCGAATAATATCGGAAGATTTTTGAGATGGTTCCAGGACCGTCGTATCGAGGAAACCGCCAAACACTTTCACCTCACCCTGGTCCTGGAGATTCCGGAAGGGTCCATCCAAGTGAATTTTCCCACGCCAATTCCCCTGAAAGGCCTTGATGGCCGGCAAGAAGTTCTTTCCTCCATCCACATCGAAGACCAGCGCCACGTTCTCGGTCGTGATATCGCCATTCGCAGTAAAATCGAGACCCATCAACTGTCCCTTTGCCGCTTGAATATGGAGTTTGTTTTTTTGGACAACACCCTGAAGATTGGAGATTGATCCCACCTCTTTCCCATCCTGAAAAAAAACCCCTTTTTCCAGGGCTACCATCCCGGTACAGTCGATAGCATCTAACGGTCCCTTGATCTCCCAATCCATCGATCCCCGAAGGTAAACCTCGACTCCATATTCCAACAGGGGAAGACGGGTCTCAACCGAACCATGAAGTTTCAATTGCGGAGAACGGCGAGGAATGTCAAACGATCCGGAACCATCCAGAACGACGGTTTTCCTGGTATCGGCGAGGCTCATTTCATCGAGCTGGACCAGATCCTGGTGGTAAGATCCCCGAATAATACCAGTCAGGTGAAACATTTTCGCTACTGATATCTCCAAATTTTCGGTATGGAAAGACCAGACTTTCTTCCTGGGATCCAGCTTGGCGATGAGATCAGCCGACCCCGAAATTTGATTACGATTCGTCGTATCCCATCCCAACTGGGATAAACGAACCCCTTTAATGATCAGGGTTCCTTCTTTCAAAATTTCCGGGTTGATGTATTTCGTTATCTCTGGTGTTTCGTTCCTTTCCGGAAGACCAGTATCACCAGCAAAACGCAGGGAAAAGGAATCACCAAACGGTTTTTCATGCAAAACCAGATTATCCCCATTTCCATCAAAAGTGAAGTGAGTTCCTTTCCATGGTCCTCTGATAGAAAAAGCGATGGTGTTCAATGTCCCGGCATATCCATACTTATTCTCCGGGATAGTCACCTGAGTGATGATTCCGGAGAGATCAATATCCTGGTAGGGGGAAACCGTTCCCTTGATCGAGAGGAGACCATCATAGAGGGGAGCCGTGAGCTCTTGAATATGGACTTTCTGGTCAGAAAACGTCCCATGAAATAACATATTACGACCAGAAAATTCTCCCATGGTCCAGGTGGGAGATCCAATATTCACACTGGCTTCCCATTTTCCTTTCTTTGATTGAAATTGTCCGTCTCCCTCCAAAACAAATTCCACCTCTCGATCCCCCAGGCGATACGAAAAAGGGTAGTGAACCAGCTTCATCTTCCCGGAAATATCACTCTCGTTCATTTCGATGGTTCCCTGGATTTCACCCTCTTTTTGCTGAATGACCAGGTCAGTCACCGAAAGCCCTTTTTTCTGGTACTGAATGTGACCGTGGTGAATCGTCCCTATGAACATATCTTTCCAGGAAAGTTCTCCGGCGTTCAGATCTAAAGAAAAAGCCGGAGGATGGTCCTGATTCCGGCTGAGATGGAAGGTACCGGATATGACCCCCTGGAGAGGGATTTTCCCGGGAATCAAACTTTCTATTTTGCTGGCAGTGAGCGTCCCGGTAGCTTCGAGCTTTTTCTCGATATAACTCCCCTTCAGGGAAGCCTCTCCATCAAATACCATTCCGGTGAATTCAAAAAAGAGACCCTTTCCATCGACGTAACGAAAGGAAATCATGGGTTTTTGAAAAACCATCGCCTGATAGGATACAGTCTCTCCCAGAAAGGTCCCCTCTCCACTCAATTGTTTTTTTTCATAGGAAAAATGCCCTGCGAAGGAACCTTTCCCGACGAATTCCGGCAGCAGCTCTGGAAACTGCAGGTTAAGGGGTGGGGTTTTGACATCCACCATCACCTTTCCCCCTTGATAAGACCCCTTCACTCCTCCCTCTACCGGACATCGATATGCGGTCGAACCCGGAAGAACGGTGAGAGTAAAAGTAGAATCATTCGGATTCAAACGAAAGGAGGTGTGGAACGAGAAGTCCGGATCTTTCGATTGAAGACGGAACGTTCCCTCCACCGGTTGAGTTAGGGGCCGAAAGGATGCTTCCATCTGAAAGTTTCTTCCCTTTTTTTCTTCCCTGATGGTTCCCTTCATCTGACAGAAAGGATCGTTTCCCATCTGAAAACTGCCTTCTCCTATAAAAGAGAAAGGAGAGGCACCGGGACTCTTCACTTCGATATGATGCAATTCCAATTCCCCATTCTTTTGAGGAAAAAGCTCCGCCGAAAAGGAAAAAGGAACCGGTGACTCGAAAGAACCGGAAACCAGGTTGTCCTGGTAATTCCATTGTATATTTCCTGCCCCGGAGGAATAACCACTGATCATTTGAAAATGAGCCCGGAGCCGCTGCGAATCTTCGATGGTTCCCGACACCTCAATTTGAGAGGAACGAATAGCGAAGAGGAGTGTTTCCTGGTTTTTCGTCAAATCCACCTGGAATGAACGGTTCAACAACAGTGACTGAGAAAAATCCAGTTTGTGAATACTGAGAGTGAAGTCGGGGACTTTTTCGATACGAAAGGCTTTCATCTTTTGAAAAAAATCGGTGGGGTCAGAATAAAGCTGGGCCTGGGGAAGATCAATCCGCAGAGATGCTTTCCGTCCAAAAATAAAATTCCAATCCAAGGTGATCAGGGCTAAGGGACTCTGCAGGATAGAACCCTGGTTTTCAACTTGAATATCTCTTATTTCCAGGCTAAAAGGGAAGCGGTATCGGACTTCCCGAAAACTGAACTGAACGGATCCGGTATTCAACCGGTGAAGAATATTTGAAATCACTACGTTGGATAATCGCTGATAACCAAAAAAAATAAAGAAGACCAGACAAAGAACGCTGATAACCAGTGTCAGAAGGTATTTATTCAATCATTACTCCCTGATCACAACACTTCCGGTGAATGAACCATCAAGAACAAAAGGCAGAGAGATGGATTGAGAAAAGAAGGTTTTTGGGTTTTCATTCGGTGAAGTTTCCGCCTTACTGCGAACTTCAATAACCATCCCATTGGTCTTCAATTGTTTCACTTTCTCCTGCAGATAGCTGTTAAAATCGGTTGGACTGGTGGAGGGAGAAGAAGACACATCCTGGTTGGAACTCAGGCCCCGAGCAATCACATCAGCTTCACCAGATACAAAATTTGCCGGAACAGTGATGCTGAAATCCAGTGTTTTGGTATCTTCACGGAACATGTTGAACTCTACTTTTCCTTTTAAATTCCCCCCTCTTTTGACATCCACCGGGAGATGGAGCGATTTAAACGTCGCTTCCCGTATGGCAGAAAGGAAGAAAACGGTGATGTCAATTTTCTTTGCGTCAATCGAAGAAAACGGATTCTTAAAAATATCCTCCAGGATATTTCCTAAACTATTGGAGGTAAAACTGGCCACGTCTAATTTACTCATCCAGAAAAAATCCTCGTCGAAATGAAATCGGGGACCTTCCACGATGAGCCTGACCCTGACACTCCCGGGAACTTGCCGGTCTAAGGACTGATCGATGGAGTCAAGAATAATTTCGGGGAGAAATTCTACCACTACATTTTCATCCTGCACAATATCAAAATGATAGTCCGTTACTGATTTACTCTCATCGTTGATCTGGATGTGGGTCGAGATCACTTGCGGCATCACTCCCAAACGTCCGGTGATGCCCACCCCCCGGTCCTCCTCGACGATCCCTACTGGTTGAATGGGTGTTCCGACCTTGAAAGGAAAATCTTTCCCTTCCAGGCTAAAATTGACATACATGGAAGAGAGATAATAACTCACCTTCCCCCGGTGCAGGAAGGGATGGCCAAATGCCAGAATATCACTGCCGTCACGAAGAGTGAGAGTACCGAGGCTGACTACATCCACATCCCCATGGATGAGTTGTACACCCACCGCACTTCCCGGTTCCAACTCTCCTTCCTGAGGTTCTGTTGCCCCTCCGAAAAATACCTTGGGAAGAGTGATCACTTTTTTAAAATGAACCTGCTCTTTCTGCCGAAGTCTCTCCCCCCCTCGTTCTCCCATCCCAAAGGCATAGAGGAGTGACTGGGGGTGGGCTTGCGGCGGGAGCGCTGCCTTTTTCGGATCATCCCAGAGCTGGAACATGGCTTCGATGGGGGTTACGACACCGATCAGGTTGTCTTTCGTTTCCCAGCTATAAGCCAGGGCTCCAGCAATTTTGTCTGCAAAATAAACCGGGCTTCCACTCATGCCAGCGGAAATTCCTCCCAACTGCCGGAGACGATCATCGGTAACCTTTACGACGATATAACTTCGGGAAATATCTTTCCCGATGACGACATCGATGACTTCTACTTCAAAATTTTCAATCCTGGTTCCATAAAAAACCGTCTTCCCATAGCCATTCATCCCCCGCTTGATTTCTTGAATCGGAATAAACTGGATATCTCGGGAGAATGATGGAAAAGAAACGGCAAGAAAAATGACCCCAACCAGGACGATGAAAAAAAATGCATGAAATGATTTAAGAGGCAAGGATTAACTATTCCTCCTCTTGGTGTACAGAAAACCATCTCGCAGCAATTTTATATTATCGAGAACTTTTCCGGCACCCAATGCCACGCAGGATACCGGTTCCTCGGCGACATAGGCCGGCGTTCCCAGGGCACGACTGATCATTTCATCCATTCCGTGTAAAAGAGAACCGCCACCGGTTAAACAGATCCCTTTCTCTCCAATATCCGCCGACAATTCCGGGGGAGTATGCTCCAGAATGATCCGGGCGGTATCAACGATGACAGAAAGAGGTTCGGCCAGACATTTATAAATTTCTGACGATGTCACACTGATGGTTTTCGGAAGACCAGATACCAGGTCTCTCCCTTTCACCTCCGCCACTTTTTCTTCTTTGGGGGGAACTGCCCAACCAATTTCGATTTTGATAATCTCGGCAGTTCGTTCGCCGATCATCATATTGAATTTTTTTCGCAGATGGCGGATGATAGCTTCATCCATTTTATCTCCACCAATGCGAACCGATTGACTGATGACAACCCCCCCCAGAGAAAGGACGGCAATATCTGTGGTACCCCCGCCCACATCAATGACCATATTTCCCGACGCCTCGGCAATGTCCAGCCCCGCTCCCAGGGCCGCTGCCATTGGTTCTTCAATGAGGAAGGCTTTCCTGGCTCCAGCATGATAGGCGGCATCGAGCACTGCCCGTTTTTCCACTTCTGTACCACTCGATGGAACACAGATCACGATATCAGGTTTAAAAATACTCCGGCCACAAACTCGCTGGACGAAAAAAGTCAGCATCTTTCTGGTGACCTCATAGTTATCAATCACCCCATTTTTAAGGGGTCGATGGGCAACAATATATTCTGGCGTTTTCCCGATCATTTTCCTCGCATCTTCTCCCACCGCCAGGATCTTATTGGTACCCTTCGTCAAAGCGACGACCGAGGGTTCGTTCATCACTATCCCTTTTCCGTGAACATAAATAAGGGTGGTTGCTGTTCCTAAATCCACTCCCAGTCTTTTATTCCACATAAAAAGATTCCCCCTGCTTATTCATTGACCCTCACGATCGAGGCACCAAGGATTCTCAGTTTTTCCTCCAGATTGGCATATCCCCGGTCAACATGAGAAATACCATAGACCTCCGTCCGACCTTCTGCTGCAATGCCAGCCATCACCAGCGCGGCACCAGCTCGCAGATCCGTGGCAGTCACCTGAGCCCCCGTCAACTTTTCGACGCCGACCACCACCGCACTCCGTCCCTCCACCTTGATGTTGATCCCCATCCTTTCCAGTTCCCCCACATGGGCAAAACGATTTTCAAAAACTGTTTCGGTAACCACGCTCACTCCATCGGTCAGACATAAAAGGGTCATGAATTGGGCCTGCATATCGGTGGGGAAACCCGGATAGGGCATGGTTTTGATATCAGTCGCCCGGGGACGGTTTTTCAATGAGACAAAAAGGGCATCCTCCCCTACGTTTTCAATTTTAGCCCCGACCTCTTCCAGCTTGGTGGTGACGAAACGCATGACCAGGGGATTGATTCCTCTCACCACCACTTCCCCTCCAGTAATAGCAGCGGCCACACAGAATGTCCCCGCTTCGATGCGATCATTCATGATGGCATAGTCACATCCATTTAATCGACGAACACCGTGGATGATAATAGTATCCGTTCCCGCTCCTTCAATTCTGGCCCCCATGGCGGTGAGAAAACCAGCCAGATTGATGATTTCCGGTTCCCGGGCAGCATTGGCAATGACCGTATCACCCGGTACCACCGAAGCCAGCATGATGATATTTTCCGTTGCCCCAACACTGGGAAAATCAAGGTATATTTCTCCCCCATGGAGGTCATCGGCCCAGGCTTCGACGTACCCGGAACTCATGGAAACCTGTACCCCCATGTGCAAAAATCCCTTGATATGGAGGTCGATGGGCCGGGAACCAATAGCGCATCCACCGGGAAGAGGAACCTGGGCTTTTCGTAAACGTGAAATAAGGGGACCGGTTACCAGAAAAGAAGCCCGCATCTTCCGAATCAATTCGTAGGGCGCATCAGATTTGTTCAGGGAATCTGGGTAAATATGGTACGTTCCTGGTCCCAGTTTCTGGATTTTCACCCCTAAGCTTTGCAGGACAAGAATCATGGTATTCACATCGAGGAGATCAGGAATATTATGTATCGTGGAAGGGGATTCACTGAGGAGAGTTGCCGCCAGAATAGGGAGAGCGGCATTTTTGGAACCCCCGATTTTCACTTCACCGGAAAGTGGCTTTCTGCCATCGATCACGAATCGTTCCACCGGGCATCTTCCTTTCAAGATGAAAACACGAAATGTAGTACACAGGTATTACGCCCAAAAATCAGCCTACCGCGTAAGATGAACAGTAAAAAGAAAAAGGAACAGATAACCAGTTCAGTGCCCCGTGTCACTTCTGAAAAGAAAGTGCCATTTTAATCACCTTGATGGTAACCGGAATTGGCATGGTTGTCTCTGCACATTATATCTCATTCTGAACCATTTTTTTGTCTTGAAACCGGATAAAACGTAAAAGGTTTTATTAATTAATTTTCCACCGGTTTCTGGGTTTCGCCACCCCCTCTTTTGGGAGAGGAAACAAATTCAAAACCGATTTTCCCTTCTTCCTGCAAAACCAGCCGGGCTTTAAAAAGTCTTCCTTTTTTGGATCGGAAGCCAGAAATCAAATCCGTTTTTTTCTGAGTCATGAGTTTTTGCGCCTGCGTACGGGTGATGGCTTTCCCCAAGATTTTTTTCCAGAGAGTAAAACGACATCCCTCTTTCCAACGGGAACAGCTGAAAGCACTGCGATTCTCCAAAACCGGTGAACCACAGAGAGGACAGTTTCCAATTGGAGAATTCATCGTCGTCCGCTCACCCGTGTCTTCTTTTTGTTTCACCCGGTCGACAATCTGGATGGCCATATTTTTTATTTCATCCATAAAATCCTGGCGCTGGAATTGACCTTTCTCGATCAGGTTCATCTTCTTTTCCCATTCGCCGGTTAGCTGGGGAGAAGCCAGTTCTGCCACTGGAATACTCTCTACCAAACGAATCAACTCCATTCCCTTGGGGGCGGGAACGAGAGCTTTCCCATCTCTTTCGATATACCCCACCTCAATCAGCCGCTCGATGGTCGCTGCCCGGGTGGCCGGCGTTCCCAAACCAGCTTCTTTCATGATTTCCCGTAGCTCTTCATCTTCCACAAACCGTCCAGCTCCCTCCATGGCTGATAAAAGAGTGGCTTCTGTGTACCGGGGAGGGGCTTTGGTTTCCTTCTCTTCCACCCAGATTTTTTCCGTGTTTACCGAGGTTCCTTCCCTGAGTTCCGGCAAAAAGGACGACTCCTCTTCATCGACCGCCTTTCCATAAACCTTCCTCCATCCCGGTTCCACCAGGACCTTAGACTTGCTGATGAACTTCTCACCTTCCACTTCGGTTTTTATCCGCCGTTGAGCCCAAATCGCATCGGGGTGAAAAACACACATAAAACGTTTGGATACCAGATCCATGATTTTCTGTTCATCATTTTTTAAGGCATCCCAATCGATTTTTTCTCCGGTAGGAATGAGGGCATGATGATCGGTGACTTTGGTTCGATCAAAAATCCGCTTGTCAGCCAACGAGGTTTTGGAATCGAGATCCCACCTGGTAAAATCTTGGTAGCCGCATTCCCGCATGGTTTTCCACGCCCGGGTAGCCTGGGACATGAGATCTTCGGAGAGGTA
>JAPLGF010000125.1:0-15912 GCA_026390275.1 Candidatus Atribacteria bacterium | reverse complement strand
TACAATCGCTGAGCGGAATTCAGGGTCCGCTGGGCCGAGAAACCGAAGATTTTATTGGCATCTCTCTGAAGTTCGGTGAGGTCGTAGAGGAGAGGGTGCGGCTCTTTCGTTTTTCGGTCAGAATATTCCGTGACCACTCCGGTCTTTCCGGTCACCTTTTTCTGAATCAGGAAAGCCTTTTCCTTTTCGTAGGTCCGGTCTTCTCCGTCCACCCATTTTCCCACATACCGCCCCTGAGGAGAAGAAAAATCGGCAAAAATTTCCCAGTACGGAACAGAAACAAAAGCAATAATTTCCTTCTCTCGCTGGACTAAAATGGATAAAGTGGGGGTCTGAACCCTCCCCACCGAAAGGAGTACTTTGAAGCGGGCAGTGAATACCCTGGTACCGTTGATCCCGATCAACCAGTCACTTTCCGAACGACACTTCGCGGCATCGGCCAGCAGAAGAAAACGATCACCAGACTGCAGTTCCGAGAACCCCTGGCGGATGGATTCGGTGGTCATGGAAGAAAGCCACAACCGTTGAATCGGTTTTTCACACTGGAGGTACTCGTAAATATAACGAAAAATGAGCTCTCCTTCTCGCCCGGCATCACAGGCATTGATGATCTCGTCAACCTCATCGGATTCCATCCATTTCTGGATGATCTGGATTCTTTTTTCGGTCTTTTCAATGGGTTTGAGGATAAATCCGGTGGGAATAACCGGGAGTAAACTGAGACGCCACATTTTAAATTTTTTATCATATACTTCCGGTTCCGCTAAAGTCATCAGATGACCCACCGCCCAGGTTACCACGTAGTTTTCATTCACCATATACTCTTTCTGGTGAGAAAATTTTCCCAGCACCCGGGTGATATCTTTTGCCACACTCGGCTTCTCGGTAATGATCAGTTTCTTTCCCATCTTCCAACCTCATCTCATGGAACTTCGGTTTGTCCAAACATAAAAGGATTATACCCCTCGGTGTCAAGAGCACCACTGGCATTAATACAGAGTTATTCTTCGATAGCGGATTTTTCCCGATTCAAAAAGATCTCCCCCGTGAGCATCATAGGCCACCACCAGGGGAAAGTCCTGCACGAAGAGGCGGAGCAGCGCCTGGGTGCCCAGTTCAGGATAAGCCAAAACCTGGCATCGGGTGACAAATTGAGAGATATATGCTGCCGCACCACCACAGGCGATGCCATAGATCGAAGAATATTTCTCCAGCAAATTTTTGACCCTCTTACTTCGTTCGCCTTTCCCGATTGTCACCCGTAATCCTCTTTTCAGAACATTCGAAACTTCGAAAGGGAGGTCCTTCCCGGATTCCAAATCGTCCATCATCCGACGGTGAGTGGCATCACGGGCCACATACATATCACCACTGAACAAAACCCGGTCTCCAGCCCATAATGGAAGAACATCATCCCCGTGGAGAGGGGCCTGGAGAAGTATTTCATTTCTCTCTTCCATATTTACCACTCCCGATCTATTTGTCGAAAAACATGACAGCTGCAAACCATTCCCACCGGGAAGCTGGCAATATGACAGGGAGCGCTCTCGATGCGAACATCCAAGCAGGTTATCAGACCACCAACTCCCTGGGGACCGATACCTAATTTATTGATGTCATCTTTCCATTTCTTTTCCCATCGACGGTACCGTTCATCCGGATGCAGAGTATTCAAAGGACGAGCCATGGCCCGGGAAGCCAAAATCATGACATTTGCCGCATTCCCTCCCATCCCTATACCGACCACCAGGGGGGGACAGGCCCGGGCGGCATTCTTATCCAGCGCCCGCAAGATCACTCTCTCTACTTCGGCAGGAGTACTGCCCGGTTTCATCATCCACAGCGTGCTGATATTATCACACCCTCCACCTTTTACAAAGAGCGAGATTCGGAGAGTCTCCCCTCTCACTTGTCGGATGAAAACGACACCGGGAGCGTTATCACCGGTATTCCCTCCAAAAAGTGGATCCGAAATGATGGATTTGCGAAAATAACCCTGGTGATAAGCCCGGCGGCATGCTTCATTCACTGCCTCCTGAAGAGTTCCTCCTTCGATTATTACAGTATTCCCTATTTCAATTTCTGCCATCACCATGCCGGTATCCTGGCAAAGAGGGAGATATTGCTCTTCGGCAATCACATAGTTTTCCAAAATTTCAGAAACCATTTCCCGGGCGATTTCGTTTTGCTCGGTAGCCAGTACCTCCATCATTTGGTTACGCAGTGGTTTCGGGCTCCGAACATTGACTTCCAGCAAAGCCTTTTCCATCCCTAAAACGATTTCATCAACTGGAATTGAACGCATGACTATTCCTCCCGGGGAAGACCCCCTGCCAGGACAAAACCCTGGCGCCATCAAGGGATGAAAATAGAATGTGGTTATTTTTTGTTTCTTGGTTCATTTCCTTAAACTATTCACGACTCACGATCTTTACCAGTTCCACAATTCCACAATTCCACATTTTTACACGATTCACGACTCACGACTCACGACTCACGACTCACGATTCACGACTCACGGTCTTTACCAATTCCACAATTCCACAATTCCACATTTTTACACGATTCACGGTCTTTACCAACTCCCCATCATTTTCCGGGTAGAAGTATATATCCTTCTTTCACCATGTCCTGAACCAGGTTCTGGGCCCGGCGAATGGTTTCGGTCATTTCTCTTTTTAGATCCTCCCGTGATATGGTACGGTGAGACACCTGTTGTTTTTCTGCCTCTGCCGCCACTGCCAGTGCTTCCTCGACATACACCTCCCATTCTTCCATCCGGGGGATAATGTAGTCCTCCTGCAATCCCTGTTTTTTGGCATACTGGTAAAGGGCATAAGAAGCGGCCAAACACATTTCATCGGTAATTACCGATGCCCGCACCGAAAAAACTCCCCGAAACAATCCTGGAAAACCAAGGGAATTGTTGACCTGATTGGGGAAATCAGAGCGACCGGTCGCTACAATCCGGGCACCAGCTTCTTTTGCATCCCAGGGCCAGATTTCCGGGTCGGGATTAGCACAGGCAAAAACAATGGGATCCTTTTTCATGGTTTTAATCCATTCTGGTTGGATGACGCCCGGTCCCGGGGTGGAGAGGGCGATGAGTACATCGCGATCCCGTATGGCCTCTTCTTTCCCGCCCTGCAGGTTATCACCATTGGTGGCGAGACACAGCTCCCATTTCCAGGGATGGGTGTCTTCTAAATCCTTTCTATTTCGGTGAAGCGTTCCCCTCCGATCACAGAGAACAATGTTCTCCCCCGGTACTCCCGCTTTCATCAAGAGATGTGCAACCCTCATGTTCGAAGCCCCAGATCCCACCAGGGCAATCCGGACCTGGTCAATCTCCTTTTCCACCACATCCAGCGCCCCCAAGAACCCCGCCACAGTGACCAGTGCCGTTCCTTGCTGATCGTCATGCCAGACCGGGATGTGGAGTCTTTTTTGCAGGGTTTCTAATATATAGAAACAGTCCGGTTGAGAAATATCTTCCAGGTTGATCCCACCAAAACTGGGTTCCAGCGACTCTACCACCTGGATCAGTTCATCGGCATTCCTGGTTCGAAGACAGAGCGGCCAGGAATCCACTCCCCCTAAATAGCGGAAAAGAAGGGCCTTCCCCTCCATGACTGGCAGGGCTGCCTCCGGTCCAATGTTTCCCAAACCCAGCACCCGGGTCCCGTTGGAAACCACCGCCACGGTATTCCATCTCCCGGTAAAGGTAAAAGACAGTGCCGGATCCGCCGCAATAGCCCGGCAGACTTCTGCCACCCCCGGGGTATACCAGATGGCAAAATCGTCATATGTCCGGACCGGGCACTTGAGTGTCACCTCTATCTTTCCCTGGTAGAACTGATGGAGCTTCATGGCTTCCAAGAGCGGCTGACGTAATTCGTTCTCACTTTTTTTCAACATTCGATCCACCTTCCCTCCGTGAGGACCTTAAACGGGATGCAAGAGTGTCTTTCATCGAACCCAGTCCTTTCGTTTTTCCTGCAGATCCGCATACGATGCCATCACTTTCTGCCCCAGTTCGCTTTGCGGTTCAATTCCCGAAATCGCCTGGAGAGTCTGCCCCAATCCATTCTCCCGAATCATCCGCTGCAGGGCAAGGGCATCCTCATCACCCGGAAAATCATAGGATAGAGCAGCACCACAAACATACGCTATCCCTGCCGGAAAAATACCCTGTGACAGGCAGAGGTGTGCTCCCCCCACCAGCCGGTCCTCCGGTCCTAGTTTTCGAAGGGGGTCCCTCCCCACTCGCTGAACGGTATCCATAATCAGGGGGTTCCCAAACCGGATTTTGATGTCCTTTCGAACTTCTCTCTGTTCCTCTGGAAGAATGTCTCCCGGGTATTTCCTGAGCAACGCGGCGGTGGTTTCATCCAGTGTCTGGTCAAAAAGGGGATCGATAAACGGATCCTGAAAGGGCTCATGGACATACGCATAACCCTTCAAATACCCCAGATACGCCAGGGTGGCATGTCCCAGGTTATGGGTAAACAATTTTCTCTCCACTTCGGCTGGAAAATTGACCACCGGCTTCAAACCAGCAATGATCGGTTCCCCACCTCGGATGGCCTTTTGATCATAGGGAATCGTATGGTAAGAATCGGCCACTACCAGAAGGGGATCATCGATCCCCAACCGGGAACTGGGAGCCGGAACCATCCGGGCCACGGTCATCCCTACGAAACCGACCTTTTCTTCCACCTCAGGTTTCATTTCATCCGGAATATGACATAAAACCACATCATGCAGCAGGCTCGCTGCGTCGAGACGATTTTCACAGAGAAAAATGTTGATCGGTGGTCGATGGTTTTGGAAACGGTTCACCAAACCGCGGGCAACGAGAGGAGCAATGACCGGCAGGCTCTTCACCCCCACCGCCGTGCTGATGGCATCGCAGGAAGAAATCACTTCTGAAATGGCATCCTCTTGACCGGTCCCAATCGCTCGCACGGGGGATATGATGAGACGTATTTCGCGCCGGGTGTATCCATCAAGAAGAAAGAGAGGATATTCCCCTCGGTCGTTGAGTCGCTCCACCAGTTCCCGGTTTGATTCCACAAAAATAGGCTGATATCCGGACCCCTGAAAAAGCTGGCCCATCAAACCTCTTCCGATGTTTCCCGCACCAAACTGAACGGCTGTTTTCATTATTTTACTTCTCCTTCCGTTTCTTTTTCATGATCAAGTCCTATTTCATGTGTAAATTAGTCCTCGGTTAGACGATGGTTTTGAAAGTTATCGGTGCCTGGAAGTTATCGGTGCCTGGCACTCAGTTATTAAGTTATGGAATATGAGGGAATATTGCTTGGAAATAAAAGCATTTGCACTGATGTAAATCTGGTTTTGTGGAGAATTTTGAGGGTGTTGTTGATAATCACCAATGGATCAGCCACTTTTAGGGGAAATCAACCCGGGAGGGTCGATTGAACCCATTCACCATGCGGTCACCAACCCTGAAATCTCTATTGAAAAAGGTGCCACCACTCTCCTCCTGCCGGTCGTCTACCGTAAATAACTTTATGACCTCTCCGTCGCCTTGGCCACCAAGATCAGCATCCAATTCTATTCCAATGCCCGAGACGCTTATCGCCATTGGCAACGGGGTATTAAAAAGTTGGAGCAAATGATATGGCAAGGCCATCTCCGGTGTTCTTCGTCATTTCTTATAAACATCACCACGAGGAGCAATATTGACCACCGCAATCACTTGAGACTCGGTAATAATGGCAAAGACCATTCGGTAACCACCAACTCGCAGCCGATAAAAACCAGTAAGTTCACCGGTGAGGGGTAGAACATGTTGATGGCTTTGAGGGTAATCCAAAACCAAAAGTAATTTGAGCTCCTTTTTTATTCGTTCCTTTCTTTTGGGATCGATCCGTTTCCAATAGCTTTCGGCTTTGGAGGAAAATTTAACCGTCCAATTCAAGGAGGTCTTTTCCTTTTCCGGCTTTTATCTCCTCTAATCCTTCACGGCATTCTTTGACAAACTCAGGGATATTGAGAAGCTCGAGCGTTTCCTGTCCACGGGTGATATACTCTTCAGCCATCTGGTTAAATATTTTTGAAAGAGATTTGTTTTCATATCCGGCAATTGCCTTGAGAAGGCGTAATCTATTTTCTGGAATTCGTATGGTGGTGGCTCTCAGCATCGGGCTCACCCCCCCCTTTTTTTCTATATTAAACATGTACATAATGATATCATGATATCGGTTATTTTGAATCTGTATTGGGGTGGGATCACCATAAAAAGATGGATGTGATCAACTTTTATGGCGATTTCGATGTATTCCCAATCCGGATAATATTTGAGAAGCTCCTGGAACTTGATACGGAGATACTCTCTGACACCAGTGACCAAGATTTTCTTCCGGTATCGGGTGATCCAGACAATATGATATTGGGTTTTATAGACCGAGTGTGCTGATTTTCGTAAGTCCACCCTCTTGTTATAGTAACGGAAGAGTCAGGATACGGCTCTCATCCCCGCCTTGACAGGCGGGGATTTCCCGCTGGATTGTAAATATCCGGTTGGTCGAATTGTCCCTGAATAACGCTTTTGAATTACAACCTTATTAGAGACCTGCGCCGATTTTTTCATATTTCAGGATGAACTAAATAAAGTCATTGAAGCCAAAAAAGAATGGGATTCGATTCTACTTTAAAATGGTCAGGCCTTTTCTTTTTCCATTTCTCCATTCAGAAGAGAAAGATACCCCCAAATATTTAATCCTTGATTTCTCTTGAAACCACTTTTTCATCACTGAATAATTGTCTGGCAATTTTTGCCCAGTCATAGATTTTCTTTAAATCTTCTTCGAGAGAGATACGGGTTTGAAACCCATCCACCCGCACGGTATAGGCATTTCCTTTACCAGATTTTAAAACATAAAGCAATTTTTCCCTTATGTCTTGCTCTGATGCCAAATAGACTTCGCTGATCGGGTTTTGACAGTATTCAAGCGCAGTATTTCCCCCGAATATCTTGTTCGCTTCGGCAAAGTCGGTCCAGGGGCCAACGTGGAACATGTCCAATCCTTTGATTTCATGGATGATTGGCAAAAGTGGCGTCGTGTTCCCACAGCTATGCCAATAGGCAATGCCATGATAAAACTGACTTAATTCTTGTTCATAGGGAAATACAAATTCTTTATACAGTCGGGGAGAGAGCAGGGGGCAATTCACTTCGTCGTCATAGAGATTTCCTTTCTCTATCGGGTATCCTAAAAATTTGAATCGTTCGGTGGTCCAGCGCTTCCGAGACTCATTCATGAACCGCATCAATCGATGAACAAATTCAGGTCGGTCGATCATATCCATCACAATATGGTCCATTCCTCTGAGATGGAGAGATACGGCAAAGGTACTTCTTCCCCATTCGGGAAAAGTAACGGTAAAATCATCGTCGAGAAGTTCTTTTATCCCATCGTACATGCGATGGGCTATCGGCATCAGACCGCTTTGATGAAAATCGGGAAACTCCAGCCGATCGAGGTCATTTTCTTCTTTGATAACTGGATCTTTTCCAATCCAGGGATCTTCATCAGGAACAAAAACCACTTCAACCCCAAAGAAACTGGGTTCAAAGGGAACACCGAGCCAAATCGGAATGGTCTTTCCAATGGCGGTATCGTCGTCAAAATGTCGATGACGAAAAAGACTCATCCTCAGCTGACATTCCAAATAGACCTCGGACTTGGTGTAATAATCTCGAGCGTCATAGGATAGGATGTTAAACCACATGGCATTTTCCGGTTCGATGGAAAATGGAACCCGGGCGATCTGGTCAACCCGCCGGGGAATGCCCCTCCAGTGGTCTCGCGAGTGAGCAGCCTGGGGCGCCCATATTTTCGCTCTTTCAAGGTTCTTTGGTGATTCAGCGATTTTCCTGACTTCTTCCTGGAGCTTTTTCAAATCATCTTTTTTTTTGGGGTGTACCACGGTAAATCTCCTTTCATAAAACGTATGTCCCTGGTTCTATTTAATGGCACCAAAAGTGAGTCCTCTCAGAAGATATCGTTGCAAAAACCAGGCAAAGATGAGAAGAGGAATAAACATAAAAGTGCCGATCGAGCAGATCAATCCCCACAATGTTTCAGAAGGGGTGATAAGCCCGGTTGCCGCTACCGGAAGGGTCCTTGCTCGGGTTCCAGTCAGAATCAATGCAAAATAAAACTCGTTCCAAGAAAAAATCATACAAAACACCGCGGTTGCAAC
The DNA here is from genome assembly GCA_026390275.1 of Candidatus Atribacteria bacterium. Taxonomy (GTDB): domain Bacteria; phylum Atribacterota; class Atribacteria; order Atribacterales; family Atribacteraceae; genus JAPLGF01. Next base: position 7,677 of record JAPLGF010000125.1, on the reverse strand, counting down.
GAAACCGGGGGCAGAAAGCGGGAAAATCACCTTGATCAGTGACCCCAATCGGGAACAGCCATCTATCATCGATGCTTCATCCAATTCCCGGGGAATTTCATCAAAGAAACTCCTCATCATCCAGATGACAAAAGCCAGGTTGAACACCGTGTACACTAAAATGAGTCCTGCATGGGTGTCCAGCAGGTGAAAAGTTTTGAGAATAAGGTAAAAAGGGAGTACCGCTGCGGCTGTTTCCTGATAATTCCCCAGAGTTGGTTTGAAGGTAAAGGTGGGGGGGATACTGAATATCTGGACCCGGGTTTTAAAAGAGGTAAGAATCATCCAGGCAACCGGAAATATTGCAGCTACTACTGCTACGAACAAAACCACATACACAATAAAATAAATAATTTTTTTATTCCTTTTTATGGTCAGCATAGTCAAATCTCTTTCCGGGACAACATTCGATTAAATAGGACACAAAAAATCGTCACCAATATCAGCAAAATAAAAGCCAGGACCGCCCCATACCCCATATTGAAGTAAACAAAATTATTCCGATAGGCATAAAGGCTCAGACTTTCGGTCACCGACGCCGGACCTCCTCCGGTGAGAATATAAATCGTATCAAATATTTTGCAGGCGTCAATCATTCTGAGTAAGAGGGATATTAAGATCAGTGGTGAAATCAACGGAAGGGTTAAATAGCGAAAACATTGGGAAGGGGATGCTCCGTCAATCTGGGCAGCTTCGTAAGGTTCGGTCGGTACCGCTTGAAGTCCTGCCAGCAATATCAAAAACATCAGCGGTGTCCATTGCCAAACATCTACAATGATGCAGGCTAAAAATGCGTATCTGGTGTCACCTAAAAAGACCAGGTCTTTAACCCCAAACAACTTGTTTAAAAAGAAATTAATTACTCCGAATTCAGGATTATACATATAACCCCATATTAGACCAGCCACAATGGGTGACATTATAATTGGAGCAAGCAGTAATGAGGTTATTATATTTCTCCCCTTGATATTCATATTCACTAAAAGAGCCAATCCAAGTCCGAGAAAAAACTCAATAGCCACGACGATTCCCGCATATCTGAGAGTTACCGACAGTGTATTCCAAAACAAGGGGTCTTGAATTAATTGAAGGTAATTTTTTAGGCCGACAAAAACTTTGGGAATCCAGGTTTGGAGCAAAAAATAATCATGTACACTCAAATAAATGGTAAAAAAAAATGGGTAGAGAGACAGAAAAGCGAGAATGATAAGCGCAGGCAAAAGGAGAAGAATTCCAACATACTTATCACGCAAAAAAAATCTTATTTTTTTTCCAACAATTGGTGTATCGTTCATTGCGGCTCTCCATAAAGTAGGAAGGGTGTACGTTGTCTTACATACACCCTTCCTTTGTCAGGTTTATTTCTGTCCTATGGAGACTTTAATTTGAGCGGCGGCATTAGATAATGCTTCTTCTGGTGTTTTCGTTCCAGCTAAGGCATCAGAGAGATTAATAAATATGATTTCATTAATCTGCGGCCATTGTGGTACTCTTGGTCGATAAGCTCTAACACCCATGGCTTCCTTCATGGCTGGTAATTGACGGAGAGGGCTGGTTGGATCGGTTGCTTTTGCTGCAAATTCTGGATTATCAAAGGCAGAAACCACGGTTGCGGTTGGGCAGCCATCTCTTACGATCTGGTTTTGAACGGCATTGCTGCACATCCATTGTATAAAGAGCCAGGTTGCCTCTTTGTTTTTGGAGAATTTCGACATGGCTGAACCAGCGCCGCCACCGGCGGGAGCATGCTTTATCTTCATTGGAGGAACGGTATAGAAGATTTTTCCGACCACTTTTGATTTTTCCGGATCATCAAATACCGGGGCAAACTCATTCCACTGAAATTCCATGGCGACCAAGCCTTCCAACATGGCTGAAGCTGCCTCGTCCCAGGTATAGGTGGTAACACCCGGAGGTGAATAATTCTTCATATTGATATAATAATTCAATGCCTCCAGAGCGACCGGGCTATTGAAGACGACATTCCCCTGGTCATCAAATATTCCCCCACCAAAAGAGAACAGATAATTCAGGAAATGGCAGGTCATGGCATCGTGCCGTTTCATTTGTTCAGCAGTCCCATATTCGGTTGGCGAATCGGGATTGTATTTTTTGGTAAAGAATTCTGCAACCTTTTGATAGTCATCCCAGGTAACCGGAACGGCTAAATCCTGACCGTATTTGTTTTTAAACGCTTCCTGGAGCTTTGGGTCATCAAACAGATCCTTTCGATAGAAAAGCAACATGGCAGCATTATCGAACGGCAGAGCATACAAATCTCCGTTGATACTTTTAAAGCTATACCGGGAGTCAGGAGGGTAAACCCCCATTCCCCAGACACATTCCGGGATATACATATCCAATGAAAACTCTGGAGAGGTGATTCCCTTTTTTTCAATCAAGGGATTGAGTTTCTCGACATAACCAGCTTCAACAAAACTTGAACGAATTTCTCCTTCTAAATAAAACTCATCGTAAGTCCCGGTACCGCCGGCTAAATCAAGAGATGTTTTCTTAAACACTTCATCCCATTTAGTTAATTCCATATTTACTTTAATACCGGTGGCTTCTTCGAAATCACTGATATACTTTGCCATCGTCACGCTGGGTTGTGATGATTCGTGGATACAATTAAGGACCGTACCAGCGTATTTCTTGGCATCCGGAGGTAACGGCCATCCAAGTTTAGATTTTTCAACTTCTTGTGCTCTTGACAAACCAGTTAAAGAAAGAACGAGTAAGGTAATTACTGTAAGAACCACCATCGTTTTCATTCTTTTCATTCAAGTACCCTCCCTCTAATTTTTGTTTAGATAAATGATGAATGGATAATTTTGTCTATTCTCACCCCTTTTTTTTGATTCCGGGCTCATAAGCTACACTTCCATTCTTACAAAATCCTCGCTTCCATACTTCCCAATTAATTCTTTTATTATACTACAGTTCATTATTTGAGTAAGAGCCCTTATGGTTGTTTTTAACCAAAATTTTAGATGAATAGAAATTGGAAAGCGGGGGTGGTGAGATCACGTCCTATCTCATGATCATAACTTGCTGGCAGACTACGATGTAGGTGGTTATTTTCTGGATAGTGTAACACTTTTCTATTCTACTGGATAAATGAACATGAATTTGTTATCATCGTTTTAGTTCCCACCAAAATGGTGGGAAGAGGTTCTCAGTAGAACAGAAAGGAGCTCTTTCATGCCTGAACCAACTGAATACCATAAAAAGGGGTTTAATTGCTGTGAATCGACCATTCTGGGGTTGTGTGATTGGCTTCACATTCAAACCGATGTTCTTCCGCAGCTGGCAACCGGATTTGGAGGCGGTCTCGGTCATACTGGTGAAGTATGCGGTGCCGTCACCGGATCGATCATGGCACTGGGATTGAAATATGGCCGAAAAGAACCCACCGACAAGAAGACCCGTGACGATCTGTATAAAATGGTGGAACATTTTCTTGATGATGTCAAAAAAGAACTGGGAACCATCAAATGTTTGGAGCTCATTGGTATCCCTATGAATACGGAAGAGGGTTTGGCCAAATATCGGGCCGAAAACATGCACCAGGTGTGCCACGGAATCATTGAAAAAGTCTCCCGGATTACCCAGCGGTACTTAGACCAATCAAAAACATAAAGATTTCTTATAAGATGGATCGTCCTCACCATCTGGTGGTTTTTTATTCATCCCGGAATCGAAACAGTATGAATGCCCTGCTGGGGGCTTTGCAAACCAGCCCGGTCTGGGAAAATCTGAGGATCCATCTTCCCTGCCGAAAAAACGAAGTTCTGGAAACGATAAAAAAGTACCCGGAATCCCTTCTGGTCCTTTCCATCATGACACCAGATCTCCCCGACGCTCAAAAACTGATTCAGGAGTGTCGATTGCTCAGTCCCCCTCTCCTGGTATGCGCTGGTGGACCCCATGTTTCTGCTGTCCCCGAAGATCTTCTTCCCTGGGTTGATTGGCTTATACCAGGAGAGGGGGAAGAAGCCTTCTCCCACTTAGTGGAGAAATGGGCCAGGGGAGAGATTCCGGAACCACCTGGCATCATCCGTACCTCCCACCGGGTTGAATTAGACCAGTTCCCCCCTTTTCCATCTCGGATCGGAATTTTTGGTTTGATTGAAGTCACCCGCGGATGTCCCTATGGATGTTATTACTGTCAGACCAGTTCCATTTTTGGAAAGGATGTCCGCCATCGGAGCGTGGAATGTATTTCCGGCTTCCTTTCTGGAATGAAAAAAAAGAGGCTTCTGGATATTCGTTTCATCACCCCCAACGCCTTTTCCTATGGTTCCCCGGATGGCTTCCTGTTGAATCTTCCCGCCGTGTCCTTGTTATTGGAAGAAACAAAAAAAATAACCGGGAAAAAGGGGCGGATATTCTTTGGTTCTTTCCCATCGGAAATCCGCCCGGAATTCGTCACTCCTGACTCTCTCCGGCTCCTTCGAGAATTTACCGATAACGATAACGTGGTCCTGGGAGCACAAAGCGGGAGTAATCGAATGCTGAGAGCGATTGGTAGGGGACATACCCGGGAGGACTTCTTACGGGCGGCGGAACTCTGCCGGAGATACCGGTATAAAGTACTGGTGGATTTTATCTTTGGCCTTCCCGGAGAAAATGAAGACGATGAAAAAGAAACGCTGGGTGCTATGAAATACCTCACTGACATGGGGGCAATGATTCATGCGCATTCCTTCATGCCTCTCCCCGGTACCTTCTTCGCTCTGGAGAAACCAGTTCCGATTTCTCCTTTCATGAAACGTCAGATCGGAAAGATGGCACGAGACGGGTTTCTTTTCGGTCAATGGCAAACGCAGCAAAAGTACGCCAGAGAAATGTCCACCTTAAAAAGAGGCTGAGCTGGGGAGACAATGTTCCACTCCCCAGCTTATTACATTTCCAAAAGGCTTTCAAAGGGCTTGAGGCGATTCCCACCCCGGAGAATTTCTCTTACGTCCCGCTCTAATTTCCTCCGGGGAACCATCACAAACCGACCACAGGTCAGGCACTTCACTCCCACATCTACCCCCACCCTGATCACCCTCCATTGCTGCCCTCCACAGGGATGAACTTTTTTGAGGGTGAGCACGTCATGGACTTCCAGTTTCAGAATGCTCAATGTCGGCTTCTCCCTAATCAGAATATGTTTCCTGACAAAAAATTCTATCCAAAGGACGACGGGCCGTTGTTTGCGGAATTTTGACTGGATATCCAAGAGGAGTGATGGCAACCACCCGGATTTCCGGGGAAATAGAACAGATTTCCCTGACTTTCTCTTCATCAAAATCACCAATCCAGCAAGTCCCCAAACCCTTATTCCAGGCGGCTAAGACGAGATGGGTCATCGCGATGGAGACATCCATGGGCCAGCTTTCCATGTATTTACCGATATACCCACCCCTACCAATCGCACACGCCACAATCACGACCGGGGCTTCTCCGATGAATTCCTGGCCCGAGCAGGATTGAGCAATGAGACGCTTTTTTTTATCGTTTTTAATAATAATAAACTTCCAGGGTTGGAAATTATTGGCCGAGGGCGCCAGCCGTGCCGCTTCCATAATTTCTTCCAGATCTTCCTGCACCACCTCTTCCGCCCGGAATTTCCTAATACTCCGACGGTTTTTAATCACATCCATAAAATCCATAGAAATGCCCCCTTTTTCGACTTGAATGGTTACTGGTTTTGCGCAAGTTGACGTGGTATTTTAATTTCTGTGTATGGCTGCAACGCATAAGGACTGGGTATGACATCCGAGTTCGCTTCCATGAGAATTTTCCATTTTGTCCCATCCCGATAATACCGTCGGGAAATAGTCCACAGATTATCCCAGGGAAGAATGACATACGAGGTGTACTTTTTTGTTTCATCGAGTTGAACAGTTAAATCTTCGGTCTGTTTCTGTAAAACTTCAATCTGGGAAAGCTTTTGCTGCAAGCTGGCGGACATATTTTGCACTTCTAATTCTACTTTGCTTTTTTCGTCTTCCAGAATCCGAATCTCTTCGGCCGATTTCTTTTCCACTTTCAGATTGGTGATCTCTTCTTCAATCTGTACCGCAACTTCTTTTTTCTTCTGGAATTCACTTTCTAATCTGACTTTTTCTCCACCGAGTTTTTCAATTTCCTGCCGGAGATTTTCCTTCTCTTCGGCGAGGGTTTTTACGGAATGTTCCGTTTCCTGGATTATTTTTTGATCTTCAATAATGTTAAAAAGCGAATTGACTTTTCCCTCGATCAACGCCTTGCTTTCCTTTAAGTCCTTCATTTCTTTCCGAAGATTTTCGATGTCGGGAGCCGTCGATCCATAATCTCGAATCATGGCTTCAATTCTCTGCTCCACTCCGGACATTTTTTCTTCCATGAATGCGATTCGGGTTTCGATCTCTTTTTTGGTGATTTCCTGTCGAAAAGCTTCCAACATACCCATCCGGGCGGTCAGTTCCTTCATTGACGCTTCCAGAGAGGGGAGAACCTGCTGAATACTCTCTAATTGTTTTCCTTTCTGCACGTCTTCTTTTATGGTTTTGAATTCTTCAGACACCAGGCTGACCAGTGCTGCAACATCGGTGATACGAGAATCTATGACAGTTTTTTCTGAATCCCACTTTACTTCCCATTGTTTCACCTGTTCGTTGAATGAAGATATCTTCCCCTCTGAGGTAGTGAGGCGCTGTTCCAGGTCGGTTTTCTGAGTTAAGAGTACCTCAATCTTATTCTTCAGACCGTTTAAGGCATCCCGGGAGATCTGTCCTTCCGCACCGAGTTTTTTAAGATCATCGGTGAGCTGGGTGATGTCCTTCCCTTTGTCCCGAACCTGAGCAGAAAGAGCTGCCTTCTCCTGTTGCAAAGTATCCAACTGGAGCTTTAAAGTTTTCACCTCATCCATCAGGGTCCCCAGGTTCTTTTGGATATCGCTGAGCGTTTCCACTTTCGGAACTCGTACCTGGATATCCTGAATGAGTTTTTGCATGTCAGTGAGGGGTTGACTTTGGGCAGTGGTCATTTCTCCTTTCACTTGCCCGATCTTTTCATCAACCGTGGTTTTAAATTCCTGGAGTCGTACTCCGGTATCAGTGAGCGATTGGTTCAATCCTTTGATCACCAATTCAATTTGTGACAATCTCTCTCCCATCTTCTGCTCCAAGCCTTTCAGATCGAAAAGGCTCGTTTCAAAAACCTGGAGCCGTGATCCCAGATTCGCCAGCTGAGAGGAGACACTCTGACTTAAATCCTGCATCTTGGTCGTTTGTTCGGTCTGGGATGAGGAAAGCTGTCCTATCGTCGTACCAAGAGTATGGAATTGAGCAGTGAGGTCCTTCAACTGCTTTTCGATGGAATTCGCTTTTTCCTCCCAACCGGCACTCAGGGATTTCAAGTTTTCCCCGAAGGTATTGATTTTCTGATCCATTTCATTTTTTAACGCCTGCATGTTTTCCTGCGAAGAATACCGGGTAGGAATTTCTCCGATGACCTGTTTCATCTCCTGAAGTTCCTTCCAGCTGGTATCAATATTTTCTCCCATAAAACGGGTTGATTCGGCCAAGGTACTCATTTTGGCTTCCATATCCTGCTTGAACTGGGAGAAACGACTTTCGGTACCAATTTTATATTTTTCCAGAA
>JAPLGF010000324.1 GCA_026390275.1 Candidatus Atribacteria bacterium | reverse complement strand
AGGGACGCATCTTAGCCAGTTGGGCACCGAACATCGTGGTTAAAATACCTATTGTGACAGAGGGTCTCAAAGCCATCAAGACGTTGTCATCCGAAGGAATCAAGATTAATACTACCCTCATCTTCCATCCTGTTCAGGCTCTCATGGCAGCCAGGGCCGGGACGACATATGTCAGTCCCTTTGTGGGACGATTAGATGATATTTCCAGTGATGGGATGCAGCTGGTGCGCGATATCAAACTTATCCTGGATAACTACGGTTTTTCCAGTCAGATCATCGCCTCCTCTATCCGACATCCCATGCATGTAGTGGAAGCAGCCAAAATTGGAGCCCATGTGGTGACTATTCCCTTTGGGGTGATTCAAAGTCTTATCAAGCACCCCCTCACCGATATTGGAATCAAAAATTTTCTGACCGACTGGGAAAAGGTACCGGATAAACCCTTTTAATGATAATGGTACCTCACAAAATGATTGATCCCGAGAATAACAACCTATGGTGTAAGATTAAAAAAGTAAAAGGAAAAAAAACAATGCCATCAGACAACCATGTTACATCAGAAAAAAGTTGATTTTTCATCACTCTGGTGGTGCCCCGAACTGGGGTGGTTGTCTAATAACGATTGAGGTGGAAAAAATGATACCAGTATCCGAACAGATTGCGACCCTTCCTCGTTCCGGAATCCGGGAACTCATGGGTCTGGCACTGGCCATTCCAGATGCTATTCATTTGGAGATTGGAGAGCCCCACTATCTCACACCCTCTTTTGTTTTGGAAGGGTTGAAAGAATTTTATGAAAAAGGGGATATCAAGTATACTCCCACCGTCGGAATTTCGTCCTTGCGGGAAAAGATCGCCAAAAAACTGAAAACGGAAAAAAAATGGCCGGTGAATCCGGAACACGTGATCATTCTCCCCGGTTCACTCTTTGGTACAGTGGTGTCTTTTCGGACGGTGCTGGAACCGGGTGATGAGGTTCTGGTCCCGGATCCCGGTTTCACCAACCATTTTTCTCAAGTCGAACTCTGTGGAGGGAAGGTCAAACGCTATTTTCTTCTCCCGGAGAATCATTTTTTACCTGACTTTGCCGCTATTCGTCGTTCCATCACTCCCCGTACCAAGATGATCCTGGTGAATTCTCCCTCCAATCCCATTGGAGTGGTGTTCCCGGAAGATGTCATGAAAGAATTTGGCCGTCTATCCGAAGAGTACCGTCTCATCGTTATTTCAGACGAGGCCTATGAAAAATACGTGTTTGAAGGGAAACACCATGGTCTGTTTCAGTTCGTCGATCCAGAGAGACTGATCAGTATATTTTCTTTTTCCAAGACCTATGCTCTGACCGGATGGCGGGTGGGATATATGGTGGTGCCGGATCACCTTTTGTTACACCTCACGAAAGTCGAAGAGTATATGATTGCCTGTACCTCGCATATTTCCCAAAAAGCAGCATAAATGGCCCTGTACATGCCTGAGGAAGAAATCCAGCGGATGGTAGATTCGTATGCGGAAAATTGCCAGTTCTGTTGTGAACATTTAAAAGAAGCCGGTTATTCTGTGTTCCGACCGCAGGGTGGGTATTATGTATGGGTGAATATCCGGGATTTCCGAATGAAGTCATTGGAGTTTTGTAAAACGCTTCTTGAGGAAAATCACGTGGCAGTGGCACCGGGTGATACATTTGGGGAAAGTGGTGAAGGGTTCATTCGTATTTCTATCTGTCGAAAGCGGGAAGAAGTGAAAGAGGGAGTGCGAAGAATAGCAGTTTTTGGGAGGAAGTCCTGATGAAGCAACAACCGATTCTCGCTCTCACCATGGGAGATCCCGGAGGTGTGGGTCCGGAGATCGTGGTTCATACCATTTATCAATGGCCTTTTTCTGCGGTACCGGTGGTGATAGGGGATCGACGGGTTCTCAAACTCGCGGAAGAGATAATCGGTGTTCGTATTGACTGGAAGCCCTTTACTGGGATTCTCCAGGGTCCCGGACCCTATCTCATTGATTGTTCCAATGTGGACATGAAATCGTTTCAATGGGGTCAGATGGTTCCCTCTTCCGGACAGGCCAGTTTTGATTACATTCAAAAGTCCATTGACCTCCAACAGAAGGGAGTGGTTGACGGAGTGGTCACTGCTCCCATCAGCAAAGAAGCTTTACATCAAGCAGGTATTCCCTTCATCGGGCATACTGAAATTTTTCAGGAGCTCACTGGGAGTCTGGAAGCACTCACCATGTTCCAGGTGGACACCCTGCGGGTCTTTTTCCTCACCCGTCATCTCTCCCTCTCTCGGGCAGTCCAAGAAGTCAAGAAAGAAACAGTGACCCGGTTCCTTCTGAGTATGGATCATTATCTGAAACGGTTGGGTCTTTCTCATGCTATCGTTGCCGTTGCGGCCTTGAACCCGCATGGAGGAGAAGGAGGGCTTTTGGGGATGGAAGAAAAGGAGGAAATTTCTCCTGCCATCCAGGAATTGTGCGAACGAGGAATGAAGGTAAGTGGTCCCTTCCCAGCCGATTCGGTATTCTGGTTTGCCCATGAAGGACGGTTCGATGCTGTTCTTTCTCTTTACCATGATCAGGGACATATAGCAACCAAGTGCATTGATTTCTACGGGACAGTGAGTGTGACTCTGGGACTCCCGTTCATCCGGACATCTCCTGACCACGGCACTGCTTTTGACATTGCCGGGAAAGGGGTGGCCAATCCCCGCAGTATGCTGGAATCCTCCCGATGGGCAGCGGAATATGCACTGGCGTATGCAGCGAAGAGTGAGACTGAAAAGTGAGAAAATTACCCCTCGCTTCCCTTTTTCGAAGGGGGGATTTTGGAGGGGAACTGGATAATTCCCGGTTCGTGAGGGGTGGCAACAGGGAGGGAGGAGGGTCTTTCATTGTTTTTCTGGTTTCAAGATAACGCATCCTAAGGGGGGAACGTTCAGGCTGAGAGAGAAGGGTCGTCCCTGATGAGGTTCTTGTGAGGCGGTGACTTCTCCCAGGTTTCCCACGTTACTCCCCCCGTAGAGTTCGGAGTCACTGTTGAGGAGCTCGCGGTACCGTCCGTTTTCGGGAACACCGATGCGATAACCGGATCGCGAAACCGGGGTAAAATTACAGATGAAGACTAAAAAATTCTCCTGATTTTTCCCTTTTCGGAGGAAAGAAAGGACCGAGTTGTCGGAATCATGGCAGTCAATCCATTCGAATCCTTTCCAGATGGTATCCTGTTCCCAGAGGGCCTCCTCCTGTAGATACAGATGATTCAAGTCTTTTACAAAACGTTGCAGTCCTTGATGGGTTTCATACCCCAGTAACCACCAGTCTAATCCGGTATCATAGTTCCACTCATTCCATTGACCAAAATCGTCCCCCATGAAAAGGAGTTTTTTCCCCGGATAACCAAACATGGTGGCGAATGTCAATCGCAGGTTGGCGAATTTTTGCCACCAATCTCCCGGCATTTTGTTGATCAGGCTCCTCTTACCGTGGACCACCTCATCGTGGGAAAGAGGAAGGACAAAATTTTCCGAAAAGGCATAAATCAGAGGGAAGGTCAGGTCATGGTGATGAAGTTTCCGGTGGATCGGCTCCTTGCTCATATAGGCGAGAAAGTCATTCATCCACCCCATGTTCCATTTCAAAAAAAATCCCAGGCCTCCCGCATAGGGTGGGAGAGTCACTCCCGGCCAGGCCGTGGATTCCTCGGCGATGGTGACGATACCGGGAAACATCTGGTAGAGGTGTTCATGACAATTTCGGAGGAGATGGATAGCCTCCAGGTTTTCTTTACCTCCAAACTCGTTGGGAAGCCAATCTCCGTTTTCCCGACCATAATCTAGGTAGAGCATGGAAGCCACTGCGTCGAGGCGTAACCCATCGAAATGGTACTCCTTCAGCCAGAATACGGCGTTCGAGATGAGAAAGCTCTGGACTTCTTTTCGCCCGTAATTAAAAATGTAACTTCCCCATTGAGGATGCACGCCCCGCCGGGGATCCAGATGTTCAAAGAGGGCGGTCCCGTCAAAACGTCCTAAACCATGGTCGTCCTGGGGGAAATGGGCGATCACCCAATCCAAAAGAACTCCGATGTTATTTTGATGACAGTAATCCACGAAGTACATGAGGTCTTTCGGTTCCCCAAACCGGCTGGTGGGGGAGAAATAACCGGTGATTTGGTAACCCCAGGAGCCATCGTAGGGATATTCTGCAATCGGGAGGAGCTCGAGGTGGGTGTAACCCATCTCTTTTGCGTAATCCACCAGCTCATGGGCTAATTCCCGATAGCTGAGATAGGTATTGTTTTCCCCTCTTTTCCAGGAGCCCAGATGGACTTCGTAAGTATTCATGGGGGCGGAGAGGAGGTTCGTCGATATTCGTTTCTCCATCCACTCTTGATCATGCCACTGGTATCCGGAAAGCGAATAGACTAAGGAAGCGGTGGCGGGGCGGTACTCGGAAAAGAAGGCAAAGGGATCCGACTTGAGAACATGACGCCCGTCATCGGTCAGAATGGAGAATTTGTACTTGGTTCCGGTTTGTATCCCCGGGACAAAGAGTTCCCATATCCCTGAATCTCCCGCTAAACGCAGGGGATGGACCGTGCGATCCCACTGGTTAAAATCTCCCACCACGCTGACCTGGTGGGCATTGGGTGCCCAGACACAGAAATGAAACCCGGAGCAACCACTGATTTCTTTCTGATGAGCTCCCAGGAATTGGTAAGCGAAGAGATGGGTCCCTTCACTGAAGAGATGGATATCGTACTCGGAGACCAGGGAAGGGAGAGGATGCGGATCGGGTCTCATCTCACCACTCCTTATTCTGAAAGGAACGCAACCGTTCATATTTGATCTCGTCCAGTATTTCGCGATGAATGTGGGAGGACATGATAATTTTTTTTCGCGGTTCGGGAAGGGCAAGTTCGGGAAAAGCAAACTGGTACATTTTTTGATTATAAAAAAATACCATGAGCTTTTCGAGATTTACCGTGTCTTCGACGTTGTAAGCGATCAGCGTTTCCAAGGCTTCGGTCCATCCTTCCTGGTATTTTTGCCAGAGTAGGACGGCCATATATCCATCGATGCCCTGAAGTTCCCCCCGATTGATACCGATCATCTTTTCACACGCCTTCAATCCACCACTCAGTCCCAGGCTTTTTAGCATGAAACGAAGGTCGAAATGGATCTGAGGTAGTCGAATACCGAAGTAGCGTTCAATGAAGGGGATGTCGAAACATTTTCCATTATACGTGATGATGATGTGATGTTTCATGATGTCCCGGGGGAAGTCGAACAAGTTGATATTGTGGATATAGGTCTTTATTTTGGTTCCATCAAAAAGAGTGATGAGGGTAATGTAATCATCAGGAGGAAAGAGGCCACTGGTTTCAATATCAAGATACACCGCTTCCTCACGAAAGTGGGAGAATAGCCGCCAGCGGTTGAAATTATGCAATCGCTCATTAAAAAAACGGAGGTCCTTTTTTTCCATTTTTTCCAGGGATCGGAGGAGGAAAGAATAGGAAGTCTCGAACAGACCCCGGGGAAGGATTTTTTGAAAAGTTGGGGCAGAAAGGGCGTCATCCCAATTCCGAATTCCTTCGCTCCAAATTTTTTTCTCAGTTTTTTCCCCAATGTGGGGAAGATGACAGAAGGTATGAAACAACATGGAGAATCCTTCTTTCGGTAAACATCATTTTTCAGAATAATTCCATTTCACCCCAAGTACAATCGATCCCCTGGGGAAAACCTGGTTTTTTTATCTTCCCCTGTTCAGGACAGTATACAACCTTCTTTTTTGTTTTCCTGGAGTATATTGTAAAATAATCAGAAAAGAATTCCAATGTGTGGAGGAAAGAGATGACACTGATGTGGAACGGAGAAGAGAAACAATTGATCGATCTATCCCTGGAAGTGGTTCCACCCGGGACCACTGATCGTCCTTTTGTGGTGGAGCAGAAATTTCTTTCCGACAAAACCATAAAAAATGAGATTTTTACTCATTCTCATGTTGGGACGCATATTGAAAGTCCGGCCCATTATTTTAAAGAGGGGAAGGATCTCAGTATGTTTCCCCTGAGTGCATTTTATGGACGGGCATGGTTTTTAGATGTGGAGGTGTTTACCCCTGAGCACGATGAAATCCAGCCGGAAGACCTTTTCGCCCTGCTCGGAGAGGTGTTGGCCCCGGGTGATATAGTGATCGGGCGAAACCGGGATAAAAAGAACCGGAAAATGGTTCAGAATACCGGACGGAGAGAGCTTCTCCCATCATTTTCCCCGGAAGCAGCAATCTGGTTACGGGATCGGGAGGTGAAAATGGTGGGGATTGATCATTTTTTCCATCTGGGAAAAAATGTTGAAAAGAGTCGTTTGTTCCATGATATCTTGCTCTCACGGGATATACTATTGATCGAGGGACTGGATCACTTAGAAGAGGTGAAGATGGTTCCTTTCTTCCTGGTTGCCTTCCCCTACCGGGTGCGGGGTATGGAGAGTAGCTTTGCCCGGGCGGTGGCTTTCGTCGGGAGGTGAAAGAAATGGATATAAAACGCATGGGGGTACTCAGTGCGGGAGGCGATTGTCCGGGTATCAATGCGGTAATCCATGCGGTGGTCAAGAAAGCGATTCTGGACTACCACATGGACGTTGTGGGGATCCTGGATGGGTTCCAGGGGTTGATCGAAAACCGTTGGAAAAGGCTCCACTACAACGATGTGTCTGGCATCTTGCCCTTAGGAGGAACCATCCTGGGGACATCCAACAAGGCGGATCCCTTTCATTATCCTTTTTATGAGAATGGAGAGCTCTGTTTCGGGGATTTTTCCCCGAAAGCGGTGAACAATTTTCGGGAAATGGATATTCAAGCCTTAGTGGCCATCGGTGGTGATGGAACCTTTCACATTTCCCAGGGTCTCATCGCCAAAGGGTTGAACATCGTGGGGGTTCCCAAAACCATTGATAATGACCTCAGCGAAACCGATCTCACCTTTGGTTTTGATTCGGCAGTGAATGTGGTGACTGAGGCCATTGACCGGCTGCATACCACTGCCCAGTCGCACCACCGGGTGATGCTGGTGGAAGTGATGGGTCGGTATGCCGGATGGATCGCCCTCCATGGTGGGATTGCCGGGGGTGGTGACGTCATCCTCATTCCGGAAATCCCCTTTGATATGGAGGCGATCTACCGGGCGATTCGAAAAAGAGTGTCTGCCGGGAAGAGATTCAGTATCGTAGTGGTGGCAGAAGGGGCCAAACCCAAAGGAGGAGATTTCGTGGTTCGCCAGAAGGTCCAGGAGAGTCACGATCAGATCCGTCTGGGTGGTATCAGTTACGTCGTGGGGAAGAAGATCGAAGAACGGACCGGGATGGAAACCCGAGTGGTCATCCTGGGTCACCTCCAGCGGGGTGGATCCCCCACTCCTTTTGACCGGGTACTGGCCAGCCGTTTTGGAGCTGCCGCCGTGGATCTCGTCGTCCAGGGGCAGTTTGGTTACTTTCCAGCCCTGAAGTGTAATGCCATCGTGCCGGTGCTGATGGAGAAGGCGATCCAGTCGTTGAAAACCATTTCTTTGAACGATCCATTACTGGGGGTAGCCCGTTCCTCCGGAATCTGTCTCGGCGATTGAATAGACAATCATGCCAGGACAAAACCCTGGCGCCATCAAGGGATGAAAATATAAGTACTTGACCTGGCCGCGGGGAACATCGAATCCCCCGGGGTCCACCTTTATCCCCAGGGGGAGATTCCAGATGGGGGGGGGTTTTTCCAACTCAACGACTCAACAACTCCCCAACTCAACATTTTTACCCGATTCACGGTCTTAACCAACTCCACACCTCAACAAATCTTTAGCCGTTTATAGTTTACAATTCACCGTATTTTCGGGGTAGAAGGAGAGACCATCATGCACGACCGCCTGGAAAAAGCACTTCAAATTGTACGGGAGACCGGACAGGACGTTCGAAACCGACAGCAATCGATTGGAAAAGTGGAAGACAAAACCGGCCCGATGGATGTGGTCACTGATGTGGATATTGAAACGCAACAGACCATTTTTTCCCGTTTGAAATTATTTTTCCCCGGAGATGTCTTCTGGGGAGAGGAGAGTGGTATTCCTCTCTCCGATTTTAACTCCACCTGGGTCTTGGATCCCATTGATGGGACCACGAATTACCTCCATGGTCTATCGCTCTACAGTATTTCGCTGGCTTACTATTCACAGGGAAAACCAGTGGTGGGAGTGATTGATTCTCCTTCCTTAGGAGAAACTTTTTGGGCCGAAAAAGGAAGCGGGGCTTTTCTAAATGGGAAACCCATCCGGGTTTCATCGGTGAGTGATATCAGGCGGAGTCTGGTATCCACAGGTTATCCGCATAATCAGCGGCAGTGCGACATCATGGCTCCGGTATATCAGCGGTTGCTTTGTCGGGTCCAGGCTTTACGGGCCATCGGTTCAGCCGCCCTGGGGGTGGTCTATGTAGCTTGTGGGCGATTCGAAGGGTATTTCCAGCTGGGAGTATCATTCTATGACATCGCTGCCGGAGTGTGTATCTTAGAAGAAGCCGGGGGGAAGGTCTGGCAAATCGATCGGGAAGCCTTAGAAGTAACGAGTCGATCGGTCGTGGCGATTAATCCCCTTATTCAGGATGATTTTTTTGAAGAGCTGGCTCAGTGCGGAGTGGTTTTTCCAGAAACTCGCCGGGCA
>JAPLGF010000203.1 GCA_026390275.1 Candidatus Atribacteria bacterium | reverse complement strand
GCATTCGTGACCTGGGAAAACAATACCAGAAAGTGGTCGTGGCTTTTTCTGGTGGTATGGATAGCACAGTGGCACTTTTTCTCTCTCTTCTTGCCTTGGGGAGAGAAAAAGTGCAGTCCTGTACCGTGGATTGGGGTCAGTACTTTCCCCGGCGGGCACGGGAAAATATTGATTTTCTGGTTTCTCAGTTCTCCGTTCGACATCTCTATCTTCCTGGTGAAACTGCCATTGAAAACGCCGTCCGAGGTGGTCCCGCGTGTAACTTTTGTACCAAAAAGGCCAAGCTGGGAACGATTCGGGCCTATTTTGGAAACGAGACGCTGATTATCGGGGGATCCAACCAGAGTGATAGCTGGGGGCAAAGGGGTGTCCAGTACCTCCATCATACCTTCTCACCACTTTTTTATTTAGGCAAAAGCGACATTTTACGGGTTTCCCGGGAGTGGGATATTCCTCTTCGGAGAATCGGCGAGAACCGTATTCGGGAAGGGTGCATTTTAAAGCACCTGTTGAAGCCCCTCGCTTCGGATTTTCATGCCCAGGCCGTGATTCAGAGTAATAATGCTTTACTGGAAATTATGTACCAGGAGAAAATCGATACTGAGATTGCGAATGTCAAAATCATTGGGCCCCTGCAAAAAAACACCGCCCTGGTCAATCTCCGTCCCTCCCCATCTCCCGACGTTCACGAAAGAATCTTGGGGGTTCTTCGTTCTATCCCGGAAATTGATTCCGTTCATTTTATAGACCGCCACGTAACTCTCGTCATCCGGGCCAATCCCGGTCAATATCGGAATTTTGATTCGATGTACTGGATTGAAAAGGGACGATTACAACCCGATTTCGTAGCTCCGATATCCGTTCAGTGGATGCCATCCACCAATCGAAAGCTCCGGACTTTTCAGGTGATCGATTGTGTCGTCAAATAACTTTAACCCTGCTATTTCCCCGGGTAAAAGGAGAAAACGATGATGAAAATGACCAGCGAAGACTTACGAAAAAGTTTTTTAAATTTTTTTCAACAACGAGGTCATACCATCCTTCCCAGCGTGTCACTCATTCCCCATGATCCCACCCTTCTCCTCACGATTGCCGGAATGGTTCCCTTTAAACCCATATTTTTAGGAAAGGTTAAATCCCCCCTTACCCGGGTTACCACTTCCCAGAAGTGTGTTCGAGTCAATGATTTAGAGAATGTAGGATATACCGCCCGGCATCATACCTTTTTTGAAATGCTGGGAAATTTTTCTTTTGGTGATTATTTTAAAAAGGAAGTCTGCCCCTGGGCGTGGGAGTTTTTAACCGGTACGCTGGGGCTTTCCCCGGACCGAATGTGGGTTTCCGTTCATCATAAAGATCGGGAAACCTGTGAAATCTGGAAGAATGGAGTCGGAGTTCCTGCAGGACGAATCGTTTTTTTGGGGGATGACGATAATTTTTGGGCTTCCGGTCCGGTCGGGCCATGTGGGTTTTGTTCCGAAATCTATTACGACACCGGTGAAAAAAAAGGATGTGGGAAACCGGAGTGTGGTCCGGGATGCTCCTGTGACCGTTACTTAGAAGTTTGGAACCTGGTTTTTATGGAGTTTGACCGAAAGGCGGATGGCTCCTTAGCAGAACTCCCCCATAAAAATATCGATACCGGGATGGGACTGGAGAGGCTCTCGTCTGTGGTGCAGGGAACAGAAACCGACTATGAGACGGATCTGTTTCTCCCCCTGATTCATGAACTGGAAAAACTTTCGGGTGAGTCCTATCAATCCCCCCCTCTCCGTTCTTCTTTCCGGATTGTCGCTGATCACATCCGAGCCATCACCTTCCTCCTGGCAGATGGGGTCTATCCCTCCAATGAGGGGAGGGGATACGTCCTCCGGCGGTTGGTCCGGAGGGCATTCCGCTATGGTGGAAAGTTATCCATCCAGAAGCCTTTTCTTCATGAGCTATTATTGACCGTGGTTTCGGAAATGGGAGATACTTACCCGGAACTTTTGGAAAAGAAGAACATCATGTCCCAGCTGGTTCTGCAAGAAGAAACGCGTTTTGAGGAAACGCTGCAGTCCGGGTTATCTTCTCTCGAGGAGTTGATTCACTCGGTCCGGACGAGAGGAGATCGAACCGTTTCTGGAAAAGATATCTTTCGTCTCTATGATACG
>JAPLGF010000134.1 GCA_026390275.1 Candidatus Atribacteria bacterium | reverse complement strand
ACACTCTTTCTCTACTATGACATTGGTGATCCAGCCATCGATTATGTGGATATGAAGACGGGACCCACGCATAAGGAAGGTCAGATCGTGGTATTCCTGTCCCAGGATCGCCTGGTCCTCACCCGGGCAGAGATCAAAAAGGAGGAAAATATACCAGACGAGAATCTCTCTCAGTTAGATAACGATATAAAAATTGTGGATACCGATTTTTCCGACGGGATAACGGTTTTTCCTAATGATGAATTCAGTATTTTCGGAGTGGTGAAACCAATCCCATCCCTGGTGAAACCAACAGAATTCGCCTACACCTATGAGATCGCAAACCGTATCTCCCGCATCCATTACCGGATTAAAAAATCGGACGGCAGTATTCTTCTCGATACCATCAAAGACGTGAGTTTAGGAAGGATATTCGATCCATCCCAGCCGAAGAATGTGGTCATCTCGCTCTATGAATTCAAACACGAATTCCATCTCTCTATCGATCCCGGAACGTATGCCGTGGAAATGGTGGGACTGGATATGCAATTTAAGGAAGTACCGGAAACCAAAGAAGTTTTCGTCGTCAATTCAGTCAGTGGTAATGAAACAAAAATGCCCAAGAATGAATGAAATCATGCCAGGTCCGGGATACAAAATTAAACCAAATGTCAGTACTCCCCAAGATTTTCGAAGGTCGAATGATTACAATAATAAAAGAGGAATTGTTCACACTCAGAAAGATAAATAATCGTGGGAGGGATGAGAATGAATGATCGGGAACGTTTCTGCGATATCGCCCACTTCCGGCGAAATGGAGATCCTTTTGTATTTCGGCACTGGTTCTGGTTTGAAACGGTGGGGCGGTGGCAACAGGAGGGAATGCCCGGTGATGTCAGCCCCTATGATTATGTTAGCTTAGGGCGAGATCGCGTTGAGTATATTCCAGTGAATACCCTCACCGTTAGTTTGCGACCGTACCACAATTCCCCCTGGCCAGTCGCGGTGGATCCGGCCTACGAACGACAGATTATCGATGAGGACGAAAGAACCTTTACGGTAAGAGAAATCGACGGTGGAGTTGTCCGGTTCTCCAAGAAGGATCCCACCAACATGCCGCAGTTCCTTCAATACCCGGTTCCAGACCGGAAGACCTGGAATGAATTCAAGCTTCGCTACCACCCTATCAGTCCCAACCGTTTTCTTCCTGGCTGGGAAACAATCAGCAACACCGACTTTCAACGGAACCCGGAGTTCCAGGGAAAACCATGGAGTGAACGCGATTTTCCCTTGGGGGTCGCTGCCATCAGCCTGTTTGGGATATTCCGGGACATGATGGGCCTGCGGGGTATCAGTTACGCTTTGTATGATGACCGGGTCCTGATCGAAGAAATGATGAATTACATGGTTGAATTTTCCCTGGTCATTTTTCAAAAGATCTTTGATGCCGGCATTCATCTCGATTTCGTGAATCTCTGGGAAGATATGTGTTATAAGGTGGGACTTCTCATTTCTCCCAAAATCGTGAAGGAAATGATGGTTCCCCGGTATCGGATTCTCACTGATTTCCTTCGGAACCATGGGGTCGATATTTTCATGTTGGACTGCGATGGGAATGTCAGTGAACTGGTTCCGCTCCTTTTGGAGGGGGGGGTGAACGGTATTTTCCCAATGGAAGTCCAGGCTGATATGGATCCGGTTGCCTTCCGGAAGGAATACGGTAAGGACCTCATCATCGCTGGGGGAATCGACAAACGGGCTCTGACCCATGGGAAGAAGGAAGTCGATGAAGAACTGAAGAAAATCCCCTGGCTCCTGGAACAGGGAGGATATTTCCCCATCGTCGATCACCTGGTTCCACCCGACGTCCCTCTGGAAAACTATTTGTACATGATGGAACGTTTACAGAACATGAGAACCACTGGATAATAATCCCTCCTCTCGCTCCCCTTTTTCCCCTCTCCCCGCCTGGTTGAGGGAGAGGAGGGGGGGGAGGGGGGGGGTATTTTTATCCCTTGATGGTGTCAGAAACTGCCCTAGTTGCCTAAAAATACTGGAAAAATTGAGATGTGATTCTTATGAGATTGTTTTTTGTTCTTCTTGCTGTGATTTCCAGCTGTTGGTTATTTCCAGGAAATTCGTTCCCTTTTGAACATCCCATTCCTGTTTCGGCTTCCATCGCTCCGCTTGCTGACCTGGTGTCACAGGTGGGCGGTGAGTTCGTGAAAGTGCAACTTCTGGTTCCCAATGGATCCAGCCCCCATACCTCTGAGCCGAAACCATCTGATATCAAAGCCCTGTCTGACACCAGGGCTCTTTTTTTGGTGGGGGGGGGATTGGAAATGTTCGCCCCAGATATGGTAAAAGCGACTGAAAAAATGTTTCCGGTGATCGAGGTCAATAGTGGAATTGAAATCATCAACGGTTCCAACAACGGGGCGAGTTCGGACCCGGGAAATACTGCCGGGAACCCCCATATCTGGCTTTCTTTACGAAACGCGCAAATTATAGTCAGAAACATCGCCAACGCTCTCTCCCAGATTGACCCCGCGGGAAGTACAAAGTACCGGGAAAACGCCGAATTGTATATCCAGAAGCTGGAAGATTTAGATGCCTGGTTCAGGAAAGAGTCAGAAAAAATAGCCGTCAAAGATTTTGTCACTCAACATGCCGCCTGGGTCTATTTTGCCCGGGATTACGGCTTCGTTCA
>JAPLGF010000100.1 GCA_026390275.1 Candidatus Atribacteria bacterium | reverse complement strand
ATGTTTCCCAGGAAAAACTTCATAAGGGAGAAATTTCTGAGCCCGGGTCACTTCCGGATCATCAAAACGACGTCCCATCAACCGTTTAATAGAAAAAATGGTATTTCTGGGGTTGGTGATAGCCTGTCGTTTTGCCAACTGTCCAACCAATATTTCTCCATTCTTGGTAAACGCAACAAAAGAAGGAGTTAAGCGGGACCCTTCCTTATTGGGAATGATCACTGGCTGTCCACCTTCTATATAAGCAACTTCCGAGTTCGTGGTTCCCAAGTCTATTCCAATTACTCGTGCCATACGACTTTGCCTCCTTTTATGATTCTTTTTGAGGATCTATCAGGCGATTCACTTTGACTTGTGCCGCCCGGATCACATCATCATGATATATATACCCTTTACGAAATTCCTCAACAATTTCATAGTCTTTACATTCTGGGAGAGAAACCGTCATGATCGCTTCCTGGTACTTGGGGTCGAAGGTTCCCCCGATGGTTTGAATCTGACGAACTCCTTCCTTTTCCAGAATAGACAAGAATTTTCGATAAATAAGCTCGGCTCCCTCAATATAGATATTCTGGACCTCACTTTTCTTACTTTCTTGAATCGCCTTTTCCATATCATCCATTACTGGAAGAAACTCGAGTATCAGCTCTTTATTGGCTGATTTCACAAAATTTTGCCGATAGATCATTTCTCGTCTACGAGAATTTTCAAACTCCGCCTTCAGTGCTTTCAGGTTTTTCAAGTACTCCTCTGCCAGGTGTCGATTTTCTTCCGCGATTTTTTGAAGTTCCTCAAATTCCTGCTGATTCTTTTTCTCATCATTGACTCCACTTTCTTCGGAATGAACATGGGGAGTCTGATCTATTTCTTGCTGTTTCTCAGACATCCCTTCTGATTGTTCCACCATGTTTTCCACCACCATCCCATATCTCCTCACCCATTGGTTGTATTGACCGATTCAGTAACGAAAACTCTCCATTCTCTCGTTCCCGTGGTTTTACCTTCTTAGACTATCGTATTAAATCACCCGTACCCTCATTTGTCAAGTAAGGTCAAAGTCTTCGATCCCCCTTTTCCCACCCCAATTTGGAATGATCAGTGGAATCACCTTCCAGAAAATGAGGCGAGAGAAAGAAATGACTTGTTGAATCTCCGCTTTTATTCTAAACTAATGATGAGATCAATAGACCCGATCGGGGCAGGAATATCTTCTTGCCGTGTTCCTAGAAGAGAGTGCTTTTCAAAGGAGGATGCAGTTCTATGGGATCGGAAGAAATCCCGCTTCGTTTCGACCGGTACGGTATACTGTCCCATCTCCAAAATACTCCCGCTCATTTCACAATCGGTTACCACATCGGGAAAAGCTGTCCTTTGACCGATGGTTTTTCTAACATACAAAATATTCTTTCCTCACTGGAACGCCATGCCAAATTTCTTGATTCGGAAAAGTAAATAACCCCCAATTTCAAATATTCATTGTGATGGCTATACACCCGAGAACGAGAAACCAGATCGAGAGTCAAGGAGGGATGGGTGTGAAAAAAATATTCTTTGCATTATTTTTCCTCTTTCTTTTTTCCCTGTTTTCCAATCCTGCTTTTTCACAAACCGGTAAAATTATTTCCTGGAGCTTCGAAACCAATTTAGGGATGGATAAAGATATCAAACTGGAGGGAAGTACCCCCTCCCACACCTTTTACCTTCCCAATATTCCGGGAGGGCTGTGGAATCAAGGCATCCTTTTCCTCAAGGTATGGTTTTCGGAAGCACTCAATCCAGAATCCAACATCTCCGTCTATGCCAATGATACCTTGCTCTCCTCCCACCTTCTGAAGAACCTGAATCTCCTGCCCGGTAACATTGCTTTCGTGGAAATTCCATTTTCATCTGCTCCCATATCTGATGGTGATGAAGGAGTGAAAATCGATATAAAACCCTCTCTTTTCATCAGCCGAAATATCTGCGAAGACCTGGCTTCCGGTAACTTGTGGATGGCCATTAAAAAAGAAAGCTTTATAAACCTCCCCACCTCTCCCCGTGATCCCCAAAACATTTCCGAATTCCTTCGCAGCATCGGAAATGACTTCGAAATCGTTCTCCCTCCCGAAGAATGGTCCCGGGAAATAATGCATTCGTATATCATGCTCTATTCTTTTCTCCGCCGCACCTTCCGTTCTCGCCCTTTCACCATTCGTACCACTACCACGCCACAGCAAAATACTGGAAGCAATCCGCCCCCGGATCAACCAAAAATTTTCCTTTTAAACAATGCCGTGAGCGATTTTCAGTTCCTGGGAAAAAACCTGTTCCTCACCACGAAGGG
>JAPLGF010000315.1 GCA_026390275.1 Candidatus Atribacteria bacterium | reverse complement strand
AAGTGCTCCAGCTTCCCGCTTATTCCCGTCTCCTGAAAGGTGATGGGACCAGCTTCACTCCCCAAATCGGCTACCAGAGGGAAAAAGGTCTATTTATTGAGGGAAATTACGAGTATCTCTTTTCCTCCAATTTCTTCTTCCAGGCCACTCTCTACTACGCCACCCTGCAAAAAATCCATTTGAGTACTGATTTTGTCATGGAGTATCCTTACTTAGAGGCTCGACTCTTCATCGATTTCTGGCAAGATGAGAGCAGCACTATCGGTGGTTATGTCCATTACGAAAAAGATAATTTTTCCTTGTGGGCCTTAGGAACCGAAAATGAACGATTCAATGATCACATCTTCAGTCGATCTCCCCAATTCATTATTTCCTACCAAAGTAATAACGAAAAGGAAGGGTTTTTCGTCGAAACTGATCTGAGTGCTGGTAACTTCAGCAATGATACCCACACCACCTGGAGAGAAGATGTCTATTTCAGCACGGGATACGAGAAAAAGGATTTTGGCGGAAAACTCTTCTATCACAGTATTAATAATACTTCTTTGAACGATGCCACCGCCTGGGGAGGAAAAGTCTGGGCAGAAAAAGACTTCTCTCCCCAATTGAATGTGGGAATTTCCTATGAATATGTCCAGGTGAATGGGGAAGGCATTTATTCCATGAAAGATCAATCCTGGCAAGAAAAACGCTATTTCGTTCGGAAAAAACTGGAAGACTGTATCGACCTGGAAGCCTCCTACTGGGAATCCAGCCAGACCTTCTTCCTGAGCGTCAACTTAGCCGGCTTTGATAAGAAAAACCGCATTGAAAGCCTCTTCGACGAACAAGAAGAGTTCGACCTGTTTGAATTGAAAAGAAACAAATAGTCTGAAAATAGGGAATGGGAGATCCATCATTCAGAAACAAATTACATCTAATTTCCCAAACACTTGATATTTTAAATATCAGGGTATAATATAAAAGCATAATGATTCAAATTCTTTATTTGAGGAGGGAAGGGTATGAAAAAGTACCAACTTTTGTTTATTCTGCTTATTGTCGCCGTGTTACTGGTGCCTACTTTTGCGGAAGCGAAGTACAAGATCGCCTTCGTCCCCAAGCTCATCGGTATTCCATACTTCAATGCCATGGAAGAGGGGGGAAAGAAAGCCGCCGCGGATCTTGACGTGGAGTTCATTTATACCGGTCCGGTCACCGCTGATGTGGCAAAGCAGACGGAAATCGTCGATAACCTGATCACCCAGGGAGTCAATGCCATCGCCGTGGCCCCGAATGATCCGGCTGCCATCGCTCCCGTTCTTAAGAAAGCCAGGGAAAAAAGGCATCGTGGTCCTCACCAGCGATACCGACGGGGCGCAGGATATCCGGGAAGTCTTCGTGAACCAGGCGTTGCAGGATGAAATCGGATACACCACCCTGGATGAGCTGGCCAAGGCCATGAACAGCGAAGGGGAATTTGCCATCGTATCCTGCGGTCCCACTGCCTGGAACCTGAATACCTGGATTCTCTACGAACTGCAAAGATTGGCCAACTATCCCAAAATGAAACTGGTCACCATCCGTTACGCCGAAGAAGATGTGCAGATGGCCATCAACGTCATGCTTGATCTGATCAATGCCTTCCCGAATCTCAAGGGAGTCATCGGCCAGTGCAGTACTTCCGCACCGGGAGTAGCGGAAGCCGTCGATCAGACCGGGAAAGCGGGGAAGATTTTCGCCACTGGCATTTCCGTTCCCTCGATGATGTCAAAATATGTGAAGAGTGGTGCCGTGAAATCCTTTGTTCTCTGGAACCCGGTGGACTTAGGATATCTCACCGTCTGGGCGGCCAAGTACCTTCCGTAATTGCCAGAAAGGCGTCCGCAGGGACGCCTTTCTTTTTTTCCACCCTGATATCTCTTATCCCCTGAATTTACTCCTTCACCCCCAACCGGGGGTGAAGGAGGGGGCATTTTCTTCCCTCTGATGGCGTCAGGTACTGGCATGAGGTGGTCTATTCATACCGGATGACAAAAGGAGTATGGAATGGATAACATACTGGAATGTCGTGGAATCCACAAATCGTTCGGTGGAGTACATGCCTTAAAAAATGTAACCTTCACCCTCCAGCCGGGAGAGGTCCACGCTCTGGTGGGAGAAAATGGAGCCGGGAAATCAACCTTGATCAAAATTATTTCCGGCGCCTTAACCCAGGATAAAGGGGAAATCTTCTATGCCGGTCAACCCATTACCATTGGATCACCCAAAAAAGCCCAGGATATCGGAATATCCACTGTATACCAGGAACCGTTGATTTATCGGGAATTGAGCGTGGTGGAAAATATTTTTCTGGGCCGGGAAATCAAAACCCGGCGGGGAAGTATCGATTGGGTCACGGAAGAGCAGAAAGCACGCAGCCTATTCGAGACCCTGGAGATATCACCGAGTTTTATTTGGGAACCAATGGGCGAGCTCAGTGTAGGCTTGCAACAGCTGGCCTTGATTGCCAAGGCCCTTTCCTATGAAGCGAAGGTGATCATCTTCGATGAACCAACCGCCATTCTGACTGAGCACGAGACGGAAAGGCTTTTTGAAATCATTCAAAAGCTCAAGAAACGAAAAGTGGGGATCATCTATATCAGTCATCGATTGGAAGAAATTTTCCGGATTGCCGACCGGGTCACCATCATGCGAGACGGAGAAGTGGCCGGTGAATTCGCCGTCGGCGACATCAACCGGAGCCGGATTGTGGAACTCATGGCCGGGCGACTGCTGGTGGAAGAAATCCAGCACGCTGGCAAGAAGACCGATCATCCCCTTCTCTCGGTGAAACATCTCACTAAAAAAGGGCGGTTCTACGACATCTCTTTTGATGTTTTCCCAGGCGAAATCCTGGGCTTTTCCGGCCTGGTAGGGTCAGGAAGAACCGATGTGGCTCAAACCATCTTCGGATTGATTCGACCCGACAACGGTGAAATCGTTTATCAGGATCGGTCGGTCGGTTTTCTTTCTTCCGAAGAGGCCATGAATCAGGGTATCGCCTACCTTCCAGAAGACCGAAAAGCGCAGGGTCTTTTCCCCATCCTCACCACCTCTTATAACATTTCCATTACCCTTCTCCGGGAGATTTCCCGGGGATTCAGCGTGGTTGATACCGCCAAAGAGAAAGAAATCAGTGGCCGTTTCGTCAAAGAACTGACCATCAAAACTCCCAGTTTAGACTCCAAGGTCTACAGCCTGAGCGGAGGGAACCAGCAGAAAGTGGTCCTGGCCAAGTGGTTGGGTGTGAATCCAAAAGTGCTGATTCTCGACGAACCCACCCGGGGGATCGATGTGGCCTCGAAATCGGAAATTCATCATATGATCGCTCGTCTGGCCGATCAGGGTATCGCCATCATCATCATATCCTCGGAACTGCCAGAAATCCTCAAACTGACTGACCGGGTGATCGTGATGCATGAAGGGCGAATCACCGGGATTTTTACTGACAGTGGTATCACCTCGGAAAATCTCATCCGGGCCGCTACCGGCGAAAGAATGTTGAAAACCGAAACCGCTGTCCCCTGGGAGAGAGAAAAATGACCACCAACCTGAAAAGCATTCTTAAGAGAAGGGAATTTACGGTTCTCGGTCTCATTGTGGTACTGGGCATCATTTTCTCTTTCACCACGGAACGTTTCATGTCGGTGAGCAACCTCTCCAACTTGCTCCTCCAGCTGGCCGGTGTCGTTATCTCGGCAATTGGCATGACCATGGTGATCATCACCGGGGGAATCGCGGGTTTCCGGAGTGAATACCACCAAAACCATTCTCTTCGTCTATTCCATGACCGGCCTTCTGGTGGGTTTTTCCGGTCTCATTTATGTGGCCCGCACGGGAATCGTTCAGACCAACACCGGAGTCAATTTTGAATTGGATGTCATTGCCGCTGTCATGCTGGGAGGGACCAGTGTGCTGGGGGGAAAGGGAACCGTCATCGGGAGCCTCCTGGGAGCGGTGCTGGTGGGAATAATTAAAAACGGGATGGTACTCCTGAATGTTCCCGCCTTGAGCGAAGGCCTGGTAATCGGTGTTCTCATCCTGATCTCCGTCATGATCGATCTTATCCGGGCGAGAGGAGAGTCCAAATGAAAATCACCTGGAACCGCATCGTGGAAAATCGAGTTCTTTTCCTGACCGTACTTTTCATCATCCTCTTTGCCGTATTCTCTTTCACCGTGAAAGGGTTTTTTACCTTCTACAACCTCACCAACATGACTCAATACGGTGTGGAATTAGGTCTCCTGGCCTTAGCGGAAATGTTCGTGATCCTGTCTGGGGGAGGGGGAATTGATCTTTCCGTTGGATCCATGCTCACCATTGTGGCAATGATCATAGGCGTATTGATCGGACGGACGGGATTCAACCCTTCGCTTTCTATCCTTATTGGTCTCGTTGCCGGAGTCCTGATGGGATATGGCAATGGATTTTTGGTGAGTTATACCAAAATCCCGGCTTTCATCGTGACCTTAGCTTCTCTGTATGTTTACAAATCCTTAGCCATGATCATATCCGTCGATCCTCGTTTTGGACCCAACCCCATGCCGGTTTCCAACTTTCCCGAATCTTTCTATTTAGCCGGTCAACTTCGAATCGGAGGGTTCCCTTTCCAGGTGCTCTTCATTTTCATCCCGGTGATTCTCATCCTCCAATTCCTGCTGAATCGAACCATTTTTGGTCGACACCTGTATGGGGTGGGAAGCAACGAAACGGCAGCCATCTTTTCCGGTATTAATGTGAAAAGGGTACGCCTGGTCGTCTATACCCTTTCTGGTCTCTTAAGTGCCCTCGCCGGATGGATCATCACCTCCCGCATCGCCAGTGCCCGGCCCGATATCGGTTCCGGCTATGAATTACAGGCCATTACCATTGCGGTATTGGGGGGGGTGAGCATCAAGGGTGGGGAGGGAACTACCGGTGGTGTCGTCCTGAGCATCGCCATCATCACCATGCTCTACAACGGAATGCAGCTGGCTGGAATCCACCAGATCTGGCAACTGGGGTCCCTGGGTCTGGTCCTGGTGGGAAGCGTACTCCTCAACCAAATCCTGATCAGTCGCCGTAAAATTTAACGAAATGCCGAATCCCCGTTCTTTCCGATGGGCAGCCTGGATCCTATTGGTTGCTCTTTTCTTCACTCCTTTCCCGGCCCCGGCCACACCTCTGGATCCAGAGGTGTGGATATGCGCCGCCCAACCAGATCATTATTTCCCTGCTTTCCTGGAAGTCTTCCTCAAACGACTTCTCCCCCGGGAAGCCGTTCATGGTTTGATCAATTCCCTTCAAACCCAGGAGGATTGCGAGAACCTCCTCCACCAAATCAACCCGAAAAAGCGCCAGCTCTTCATCCTGGAGAATGACCATCCCCGCCTGATCCAGATTTTGCACAAACAGAAATTTTCCTATCTCCCTTTGTTCATCACCTTGAACCATGATCTCCCGCCTACCTTCAATGATGTTCCCCTGATCTCCCCCAGGATAAACTGGAAAGAAGTGATCTCAACTTTGAAGAATACCTACCAGGAAGAAGGCCTTCTCCCACATATCTTGATTCTTCATCAGGGAGAATCATTCCCGAAAAACCTGGCATCCGAACTCAAAAAAAATTTCCCCCATTCCCTGGTCACTATCAAAACATGGGACGAAAATAACTCCTTCCCCATAGAGGAATCAGGCATTCTGTACATCGCCAGCACCAGGGACATCGCTCAAACCATCCTTCACCAAACGGAAGAGAAGGGGTATCCCTCCATCCCCCTCATGGTGTGCGACGGCTCACCGGAAATGCTCATTCACCTGGAAAATGGTACCATCAAGGCTGTCATCGATTTCAAACCGTCTCGTTTGGCGCGAGATATTGTTGATGGCCTGGTCTCTTCCCCACCACCAAATCATGTGGAAAAATATACCCTGACCATCACCCCCCAACTCAT
>JAPLGF010000098.1 GCA_026390275.1 Candidatus Atribacteria bacterium | reverse complement strand
CGCTTTCAGTATCGCCAAGTTGAACAATAGGTCCAAATCTTCCGATTTTCACAAAAATATTTTTTCCTGTTGGGTCCAGTCCTCGACGTTCTCAATTCTGGACAAGTCCTATTCGTCGATGAAATTGAATCGAGCCTTCATTCTTTATTAGTTACTTTTTTGGTCCGTTTATTCCATTCTCCAAAAATCAATCCGAAAAATGCTCAAATAATTTTTACCACCCATAACACCAGATTGTTGGATCGTCATCTTTTTCGAAGAGATCAAATTTGGTTTACAGAAAAGAACCCTTACGGTGCATCTGATCTCTATTCACTTGCAGAAATTGTTCCCAGGAAAGATAGGAATTATGAGAAAGACTACTTAAATGGACGGTATGGAGCAGTCCCGAATATGAGGGATTTTGAAATTTTTTACTGCAATGACGATCCCAAAAATCAAGGAGCAATCCATGGGGAGTGAAGATCTTTTCCACAGGCGTAAGAATCATGGTATTTCAAAAACCAGAGATTCCCGTTCCTACAAACGAATTCAAAATAGAAGAGAGATCCGAGAGCGTATATTGATTGTCTGTGAAGGAGAAAGAACGGAACCGAATTATTTTAGGGCTTTTATTCCTCAAGGTTCTTTTGTATTTCAGGTCGATGTAAGAGGTACCGGGTATAATACGATTCGTTTAGTGAAAGAAGCAAGAAGAGTTTCAAAAGAAGCAAGAAACGAAGGAGAACCATACGACGAAGTATGGTGTGTGATGGATCGAGATCAATTCCCAGTTGAGCACTACAATACTGCTATAGAAATAGCAAAAAGTCGAGATTTTTTTGTTGCCTATTCGAATGAGGCATTTGAATTATGGTATCTGCTTCACTTCCAGTATTTTGATACCGGTATATCGCGTCAACAGTATATTGTAAAACTCTCTGGGCATCTGAATAGACCGTACCGGAAAAATGATTGTCGAATGTATTCGATTCTCCTCTCATCTCAATCAACTGCACTAAAAAATGCCGAAACACTATATCAAAAGAACAACAAACCAACGGACAATCCTTCGACAGCCGTCTTTCGATTAGTCAAACGCTTGAATGACCTTCGATCAAAATCAACTCAGTCATGATTCCACCGGGTGTCTTTGGTGTACAATGAACAGAGAGGAAGCGCAACGCATATGAGATCTATGCGAGCAGAAAGGAGATGGGCAAATGGAAACTACTCTTCATGTTCAACCGATTACCCAGGAAAATTTTAAGAAATATGGGGATTTTGTGCGGATCGACCAGGTATCACCGGAGAAGAATCAATGTGCCGGACCCCGCCCGACGGAGTTTTATCCGGATTTAATACTGCAGAATATCGGAATGAATATCATTGGAATTTCATTGTGTCGGGTGTATCCCCGGGATTTCCAGGTGGAATTCACTGAGCACCACAACGATACCGAAGAAGGAATTCTCCCCCTGGATGGAGATATCTACCTGCACGTGGGAGGGGCACCCCAGGATATTTCGAATCTGAAGGTAGAGATTTTTGAGGTTCCCAAACTCACCTATATTCGTCTTAAAATCGGGGTGTGGCATCACGCACCATTCGCCAAAGGGAATAATTCCGTGAACGTCTTGATTGTCCTGGCCGAACGGACCTATCACAATGATTGCGAAGTGAAGGAATACCAGAAGAGTTTCGGAAAATAAAGCAACACCCCCACCCCACCTCCCCCCCCTGGGGGGAGGACTCCCCATTTTTCCGCTAATACCATCCCTAAAATGTCCGAATAAGATAATGAAAGAGAGAAAAAATTGACATCATTTTAAGGAGGAAGAGGAAATGTTGAGCCGAACCAGCCGAAAAAAAATATGGGGATTGCCCGTTTTTATCGGGATGGGATTGTTGATGGTTCTTTTCGTCGCTCAGGGAGTATTTGCTCAAGAAACACCACGGTCCTGGAGTGAGGAGCAATGGAAGCAAATCATCACTGACTTTGATGGATATGTGCAGAAAACGATGAAAGACTGGGAAGTTCCCGAACTCGCCATCGCAATCGTGAAAGATGATAAAGTCATTTTCTCGAAAGGGTATGGAGCGAAAGAGATGGGGAAGTCGGATCCGGTAGATGAGAAAACCGTTTTTGAAATCGGTTCTACTTCCAAAGCCTTTACGGCGACGGCCATATCCATGCTGGTAGACGAAGGGAAAGTTCAGTGGGATACCCCGGTGACACAATACCTCCCTGGTTTTCAAATGTATGATCCCCTGGTGACACGGGAGCTCACCGTCCGGGATCTCCTCTGTCACCGGAGTGGACTCCCGGCTTATGGTGGAGATGCGCTCTGGACTCTCCTGCAATATTCCCGGCCGGGGCCATGGTAACGATTTTTCATTACTCTGATGGTATCTGGAACCGGCATGGTTGTATTTTAAGATATTGGAAATATTGCAATTATTGGACAATTGTTATAAATTTATAACCTTCTCTTCTCTTTCCCGAAAGTATCGAATGGTGGTTTCCACCAAGGAATCTAATAATTCAGGATCGTGCTTTTCATAAAAAGTTTGAGCAACATTTTTACCCCTGGGAAGGGGTTCAGCAGTTACATAACAATTTTCTTTAGTATTGTGTCCGATCGAGTATAACGCCATGATGATGGTATCTAAATCCAATGAACCTTTCCCCAGGGCATCACGGTTGGAATCTGCTAAGTGAAGATTATTAAGCATATCACCAGCATTGATGATCGCTTCCCCAGTATGGGATTCTTCAACTAGCATGTGATACACATCTCCATTTACATGCCTCACTCCAGGATGATTCAACGCCTGGATATAAGTTTTTGCCTCTTCAAAAGTATGGCAGATACTCACCTCAGATGTTTGAATAGGTTCAATAGTTCCCCTAATTCCAGTTTTTAGAAATTCATCTGCCACCTTCAGGAGAGTCTCGACGGAACGCTGTAATTCCATGGTATCGTATTTTGTTGGTCTTCCGACTGCTCCCGGTGCAATAATAAAATATGCTGCCTCCAAATCAACCCCAAGTTCCAGATTTCTTCTAATGTAGTCGATCACATTTTGTCGCACAAATGGATTGGGAGAAGCAAGTTCGCTTTCCCTTGAGAACATGCCGTCAATACCGGAAACTAAAATTCCATTATCATTTAATATTGAACGAACTT
>JAPLGF010000181.1 GCA_026390275.1 Candidatus Atribacteria bacterium | reverse complement strand
CATACTCTTCAAGGTCTTGTAGAGCGATTCCCGTGGTCCTTCCGAGATATGATTGGTGTCATGCGTGAAGCAAAACTGCTCATACTGTAATTCTGTGCAGAGTCGTGCGGCGACCAATCCCATCTTTGCTTCCATGTTCTTTGAATGTTCATGCTTAAGCGTCGCCTCATAGAATTCCAAAGGATACCGCCCGAGGGTATCCAGGTTATGTGCCTCTTTATCCACTTCGGAGGGATCAAGACGAGTAGTCAGAATCAACGGTAAATCCATTTTTCCACCACGTTTATCAGGGATATACGCATGGGAAAAGTTCAATAAGGCATCCATAAGCAACATTAAACCATCTTCGTCTCCGTCACATCGAATTTGAAGGAGTTGATTATGCCAAAGAACAGCCTTATCCTCTACGTTTTCCCCTTCGATATCAAAACAATACGTCGATTCATCATCTACTTTTTCGGTTTGTGTTTCTTTGACAATATCAAAAGTATAATCGGAGTAAGAGACTGCTGGATAATTTATCCCATTATATTGTATAAACCTTGACACATGCGGAGGTTGTAACTCCATCATTTTCTTAGAACGGTTTCTCTTCTTATTGGAGATAGGTTTTATGATTTCTGCGAATCGATATTTATCTTCACCGGTTACCACCAGATGAAACAGCTTATGACGGGCAGGTTCCTTCCCTAATTTTTTATATATTTCAAGCACTGTTTTTCCAGGTAAACGTTCCTTTGTTTGTTGGTATCTTGTAAAGATATTTATTCTAAGTAAAAGATTTGCTATTCCTTCTAACAGGTGTTGCGACACAGAATATAAGGTAATTCTGTCGGGATTCAGACTAATAGAACCATCCCCATCAAAAAATGCAGATAAAAAATTTATCATTGATTGCTCATTTCCATGATAAATGATTTCTGGGACATGTTTCTCGTAAGCTGTTTTTCCTGTCCCCCAAATTTTATTAAAAAGTAAAAACAACAATCTTGAGGAATATACAATCCGTCCCTCGTCTTGATACGGCTGTAATCCAAAAACATTTTTCATATTGATTAATATTTTTTTTCTTAACTCGAGATTTTCAATTCGAAATGCAACCTGATGCGATGAGCTATTCGATCGGGACCAACCCTCTGCGCAGTAAAGACCAAGAATCCAAAAAAGCGACTCCATATCTGTTAGATATGCCGGGATATTAACATGATCACGTCTTAATCCCACGCAAGTATTTTTCGGTAAATCATCATACCATATTTCTGTATTCTCACACAATTTTTTAAAGTGAAGCAACGGTACGCTTGAATACCACTTACTTAGACTAATCTCCAAATCACCTTTAATCCCGCATAATTCTATGACCCGACTTCGACCAACTTGTTTCACGAGATTTTTAAAAAATTCCCTAGAATTTCGTAATTTAATATTTATTAAAAAATCATCATTTAACTCTGATAAAATTTTTGGGATATTCACTGCTGAGATTGTAGTTTCTATTGGAGTTTTTAAGCTGAGAGGTAATCGATCTCCTTCTTTTATGTCTCGAGCCTTTTTAACTGAACAAATACCTTCTTGAATGGTCAGAATGTTATGGTCTGGCGTCACCTTTATTTCTCGATTGGTCGATGTTTTAATCTTTATCCAGTGATTCGTTTTTCCCTTGATTAAACATTTTACTTTTTTCTTTTCGAGTTTTCCAGTCTTTCTATTCAAAGAATATGCATAGAGTTTGGTTGCCGAATCCAAATCAAACCTTACTGTTCCATAAGCATCTATATTTTTCGATTTCTCCTTAAGAATTTTTTCCTCTACTATGTTTCCAATTTTATCTGTGAGAAATCGATCATGATTTTCATCATAAAGAAAAACACGATGATCAAAATGATAACAGTTCCTTCGTTTTGTTGCATGGAAAAATGGATGCATAAAGCATACTTGTGCAGAGGTAAACCCAATGATTCGTCCCAGTGCACCTGCTGAGGTATGCGGTGCAAGCCCGACGACCAAATGACTGACTAAATCCTGGTTTTTCTTCACCTTATAGAACCGGTCAATACCATAAAACTTTGTCAATAAATCATCAATAAATTTTGATACTTGTATAAAATAATCGGCACACGCGGTGCTGA
>JAPLGF010000341.1 GCA_026390275.1 Candidatus Atribacteria bacterium | reverse complement strand
TGATAAATTCACCAATTGCTGCCACTTCCAGTTCAGATTTCCCTGGTTCGATGAATCGAAGCATGGCCTCCATGGCATAGGTTGCGATCTGAGAGGCATTTCGCATACAATTGAGCTCATTTACACTTTTAAAATATCTGGCTTTGAGCATAAACTCGGTCATGTCAACGATTTGAGCTGAAGCCTTTTGAATGAGTTCAAAAAAAGCCTGGGTGATGATATCGGCGCTGGTTAGCAAGCCCCCGGTCTTGGGCTCAAATCCGCAGGCCTCCTGGAATATTTCCCGGAGAGTAAAAAACTCAAAACCCGGGTAATCTTCCTCAGGAATCTTGAGCTCCCGAAGACAGCAAAACTCCCCCACCTGCATCGACTGTTCCGCGTAGAGTTTTCCCTCCGGTCCTCCCAGGACCAAAACCTTCTTGGGACCAATCACCACTGCGGTTGGTTCGATTTGGGGATCGTAATTGGTAATCCAGCCGGTATCACCCGGTCTCAGTTCATTTCCGAAAGCGATGGCAACATCAACATGTTGTTTTTTGAGTTCTGAGCGAATCAGTTCGACTCGTTCTTCGAACTCACCCTGAGGAATCTTGACCGAAAGGTCGACCGGATGACACTGAGCTATAAAGCCATTCAAGTTAAATCCCATTCTATGCCCTCCTATCCTGTAAATACCTTCAATCAATTTCGTAGGAACAGCATCTTGCCGCGAAATTATTAAAAATTCGCCCCTAAGATGTACTCCTGGGTGTAGATATTTTCATCCTCACCTGGCGCCGCAATACATTACGACGTTCTATTTTGAACCACAGGATTTTCTGACGATGAGCTTGGGTTGTATCGCGATCTGAGTATTTCCCTGATAATGACCCTGAATTAAACCGAGGAGCATTCCGACCGCGGTTCTCCCCATTTCGGCGATATAAATCCTCATTGTTGTTAAGGGGGGATCAACATAATCAAGGAGGGGAATATCGTCCATCCCGACGACCGCGATATCTCGGGGAACACTCAAACCGAAATCTTTCACCGCCCGAATCACTCCTATAGCCATTTCATCGGTTACCACAAAGAAGGCTCGGGGAAAACGATTCTGTTTTAATATATTCCAGGTGATTTCATATGCAGAATGTGTGCTCCCCCATCCCTTCAAAACAAAGCGTGGGTCTGCTCTCAATCCACATTCCGCCAGAGCTTGTAAATAACCCGATAGACATTCACGGTGAAAGGTTTCTTCATTGATACCGATCATCCCGATGGTTTTGTACCCCAAAGAAATGAGATGTTTGGTGGCGATGGAAGCGCCAATACGGTCATCGTTGTTCACGGCATATTCCGATCGGTTATCGAAGTGGTTATCGATGAGAACCACCGGTATTCCATTGGTCCGGAGGGAGGCCAGTATGTCTTCGTTGACGACATTGATGATCAAAACTCCATCCACATCCTTATTCTGAACGATGCGATACAGCGCTCCTTGTTTTTCTTCCTGCGAATCGATGGCGAAATTGAGATTGTAGTTGTGGGCTTCAGCCACTTCCAATATACCGTTGAGGATGATCGAGTTGAACAATTGTACTGAAGTATATTCACGGATATCTTTGCTGAGGATAACTCCAATATTGTGAGTTTTTCCCGAAACCAACCGCTGGGCGGTAATATTGGGTCGATAGCTGAGCTTCTTGGCCGCTTCTTCAACCCGGAGAATGGTTTCCTTGGAAACTCTCGGGCTTTTTTGTAAAGCTCGAGAAACTGTTCCCGGAGAAATTCCTAAAAGTTTCGCTATATCTTTGATGGTTGTCGACATCTTCTTCCCTCGTTTTGATCAGTATAACAAACGTTTGTCATATGTCAATCACCGTATATCTATATTATGTCTTATTTATGTAATTTTGTACTGTTCCTATTTGCTACAATCGTTTGTATTTTTATACCGTAAACAGCAATTAAATATGAAAGTAAAATACTGTGACGAATAACGGGCCAAGTGTCAGCAACCTGAGGTCACTCGTGTGTCAGCAACCCCAGGTCGGTTATGATGATCAAAAACGATTCAAGGAGTACGTTCCATGGCTAAAAAAACACCAAAGAAAAGAGACGCCGGGAGATGGTGAATGCCGTACGTTCGGGTGAATCGCAACGGTCGGTCGCCCGACGCTTTAAGGTAAGTCTGTCGACCGTCCAGCGCCGGGTTAAACGAGCCGGAGACCAGCCACTCCAGCAAATGGACTGGAGTGATCGCTTGTGCGGTTCTCCGGTACCGGCCAACCGCACAGTCCGGGAAATCGAAGACCTGGTGTTGGAAATCCGGCAACGCTTGTACCAGGAAAGTGCCCTGGGAGAATATGGAGCAATGGCCATCCATCAGGAACTTTTGGAGACTCACCCCAGGCTTCCCGTCCCCAGCATCCGCACCATCGGTCGTATTCTGGAGCGGTTGACAACGACACCATTTTCCAGGGACCCCACCAGCACCGGATCCGGTTCTACCAGTTGAGACGACGTGCTCCTCAGGAGCAACCCTTGATCAATGAAATTACCTATCATTTCACTGCTGTCAAAAATAATTCAAAATCATAAAACCACCCCTTACCATATAAGCATTTAAGACCGGTTCCTGAGCATTTTCAAAACCAGGTTCCTCCTTTTTCTTTTAGGATGCTGTCCAGAAGATTTCCATCTGCCAGCGATCCTGATAGATACGGGCAATGGTGGTAGCCCCAAACTCAAGGTGGTTGGTAAGAAGAACCATCACTCGATAGCTGGCATTGTCTTTCTGTCTGGTGACGAAATAGACTCCAGTGTCGGTCCACCGGGTAAAGAGAGAATTGGACAGATGTGATATTGACGGTTTTTAACCTTTACCACGGCCTGAGGGAAAAAGGCTGGAAAAGATACTATTGGCTTAATTTAAAGCTGTTAACCGAAAACCTGTTGAAACCGTACCAGTCGTTGGAAATGGTGAAATACTTCACCGCCCGAATTTCTGAAGGTGATGACACTTCTCCACAATGGTTACGCGAGAAAATGGGTGAGAAACGAAGGAGACAAGCAAATTATTTGGAAACGCTGGGTATAGAAATTATGGTGCCAGGTACCTCAGTTATTCAAGAAGAATTTGCGAGCTTATTTGGACAATTCGGCGTATGGTCGTTTTAGAGTGAAGTGTTATAATAAATTTGTAAAACTTTTAGAGTTGAAGGAGAAAAAAGCATGTCGCTGGGAATAACCTTTAAAGGCCCTGAAGGAATTGTATTGTCAGCCGATAGCAGAGTTACACTTACAGCCGAAATGCAACGTGGGCAAGAAAAGATGTTGCTCCCTTCCACATTCGACAATGCGACAAAGTTACTCCATATAACAGGCCACAATTATGTGGGAGTTGTTACCTATGGAGTTGGAGCAATAGGTCAACAGGAACCAAGAACAGCTCATAGTTTTCTTCCTGAGTTTGAAGATGCGAACCTTATGGCAGTGTTTTTAAGGTGGATATTCCATCGAGCCCGGAACCTCGAGAACAGAATGCCGGAGAATTTGGAATTACTTGGGGAGGCCAATTGGAATATGCCACAAGACTGATCAAGGGTTTTGATCCACGATTGCCTCTTTTAGTGCAAGATTTTCTGAAGCTAACCGATGAACAAAGAGATACAATGGAAAAATATCTTGAAAGTATATTATCTTCGAGAATTCCATATCAATTCCTTCCATTGCAAGATTGTGTTGATTTATCAATCTTTCTGATTCGAACAACTATGGAGATTCAAAAATGGACAGTAGACGTTCGTGGTGTTGGTGGTGCCATAGATATTGCTACTATTACTCGGACTGAAGGATATAGGCCTGTTCAGCAGAAGACGATTATTGGACAAAATTATAAAAGATTCTTAGGAGGCTCAAATGGAACCTCAAACAAATAAAGCTAGTACAAAAGATTGGCTTCATATAAACGTGAAGATGTCGGCATATATTGAAAATTATATGCCTACCGTGAGCATATATGAAAAACCACTTCTTAGCTTAAACTTCTACGATGCACTAAAAAGGATTAGCGTTCCCTTCTCAATTACCCCTTTTATGAATTTGCAACTTCATCAAGAAATCCAATCTTGGGATGTTCTAAGTGATGAAGCATTGATGGTTTTTGAGCGAGGGCTTGATTAAGCATGGCGCGCGGAGACATTATAGCTATTGATCTTCCTGCACCTGCTGGTCCTAAGGGACATGAACAGGTAGGACATCGACCAGCTATTGTTGTACAAACTGATATTACCGATTCTAGGTTGCCAACGACTATGATAGTTCCATTAACCTCCCATCTCAATGCTGTGCGTTTTCCTCATACTATTTATATTGATCCTTCTTACCAGAATGGATTATCTAAGCCTTCGGTACTTCTGGTTTTTCAATTGCGCGCTATTGACAAAACCCGTCTTGACATGAAGATTGGGCAACTTGAACTACACTATCTGCAACAATTAGATATTGAAATGCGTAGTTTGTTGGGTTTATAATTCAAAAACACGAAATCATGAATCATGTAGGAAAACAGAAGAAGTTTACCCAAAATTTGGGAATAGTCTAAGCCTTTAACTGCACGCATAATAATAAAACGCTTCACTATGCGATTGATATTGAATTGAAGCTCCTTTTCAAAATTATACGAATCTGAAACGCAAAACATTTTGAATTTATCGGTGCCTGGCACTCAGTTATTAGCAGAGCTCATCAATTTCTTGCGATGTCACAAGGATCAACTGCGCGTTTTCTATAC
Source organism: Candidatus Atribacteria bacterium (assembly GCA_026390275.1). GTDB lineage: Bacteria > Atribacterota > Atribacteria > Atribacterales > Atribacteraceae > JAPLGF01. The sequence continues at coordinate 11,783 of JAPLGF010000341.1, read as the reverse complement.
CCTCCCGAACCTTCTTCGAGGGCTTGGGCAGGAGATTGTCCAACTTGACGTCAAAGACCTCCACGCCCGCATGCTCTTTCATAAACGTTAATCGGTCCTTGCGATCCTTGATGACGGTCCCATTGATCTCCAGCGCCAGTTTGCCGCTGCCTGCCGTCACGAGCTTCGCAACACCTCGAGCGCCGGGCAACAGCGCCGCCATGCCGATCTCGGTCACGGTCGGGACCGCCGCGAGGGCTGGTTGGAGGTCAACCTCGAAGTCTTCTCTGAGCAGACAAGCAAGTTCCCGGCCCATTTCAAACCGAAGCGCATCCACCCACATATAGGCGGTCTTCTTCTCGCCCAGGAACGGCTTGACGTGGTTTTCGAAGACCTCGCACTGGCGCGCGACACTCTTGTCCGGGGCCTTCTTCTGCAGTTGGGTCAGGAATTGCCAGGCGATCTCGGAGCCAACCGCCACGTACCGTCGTCTGGCCCGGATTACGAGTTTCTCTATACTGTCGTGGTCATCACCGTGCACTTCAAAGTTGTACCAACGGCTCTCCAGGTGACGATGGCGGGTATCCAGTAGACACCAAGGCTCTTCAGTTGAGTCGGCAGTATCTGTTTTCTTCCCCACGCTCACTGCCCCCTGCCTACTGCCCACTGCATACTGCTCAATCATGCCAGTGACCGACGCGGGGGCTTTTTTCAGCGCCTTCTCGACGCGATCAGCCTCCAACAGCACCTCGGCAGCGGAGGCGACAAGCGCCCAGCGTGCCTGAAGCTTCGGTTCCGCATCGCACCAGAAACGAGACAAGCGGGACTTGGCCAGGGTCAACATATCGCCGTCTGTTTTCTCCAGAAGCCGGTTCTCGGCATGTCTCAGCAACGCCCTTTCGATGGCCGGGAAGGTTTCGACATTCACCATCGCCTGGAACTCGAACGTCAAGGCGGCCAGGGTCCGCTTTCCGGCTTCAGTCTGCTTTTCCACGTGGGCAGCGGTCTCGTCGCCCAGAACGCCTTTCAGGGCGTTGCGGGCCACGACGGCCAGACGGGTATTGCGAGCCGGAGGCTGCTGGCCGGGCTGCATGATCACGCCTGCAGCTTCCAGCTCGATGAGGGCATGATGGGTCTGGTCCTGGGCCAACGGCACATAAACCACCAGACGCGGGGCCTCTTCGCCGTCCATGAGATGTTTTTGGTCGATTTCCCAGCGCAGACGCAGGAAGCTGTCGGTATAGCCGAGGACGGTGGTGTCGGGAAGGTCCAGCACCGCCACCACATCGGCATAAGCGCCATCCGGGTCGTACCAGACCACCAGGCCGTTGTCGTTGACCTGTTTGGCGATTAGATTGCAAACGTATTCCGAGACGATACCCATTTTTCAGGTTTCCTTTGAAGGGGTTTTCGCCCTTGAAGGGAAAAGCTCCTTCAGAGCTGATATGAATTCATCAAGCTGCAATTCAGGCCGATAGTAAGGGCTTTCCCTCAATCGGAGCACGCCCAAACTTTCAGGGGCGGCAAAGTGTTTCGAGATAAGATGTCCCGCCTCCAAAATGTACGGTTCCTCTCTGTATTGATCACGGAATTCGATGGCCTGTTTCCACTCTATCTCCGTCGTTGTCGCAAGGATGGTATACATATCCAGGGCATGGTAACGGCCGAATTCCTTGTTGACATCGTTAAGCCGGTCCTTGAAAGCGAACAGCTTCATCATCAGAAACGTGTAGGGATGCGGCAGGAAAATCTCAGCTTGACAGTGGTTGCCTGAACTGAGTCTTCCCTCCAGTGTTTTCTGCAACAGCCCTTCCTCCAACGTCGGCGTTTCGTCAACGGGATGGGCGTGAATGCCGACAGAAGGGTTGGGCCGGGCGCGGCGGGCGGGCGTCCACTCTCACCCTTGTGCCCTCAAAACTGCTTTGCGGGCCAGTCAGGATATCTATCTTGACGCTACCCGCCTGAACGCCTCCCGGGCCGGGTTTAACGAACTGATATTTTTCCGCTCCGGGAACTACTCTGTAGTCCAATCTCTTAAGAGCTTCAGCCAATTGTCTCAAGTTTTCCGGTTGTATAAGCAGCTCCGGTCGTAGAAACAAGTCGAGATCGATAGTAGAACGTGCTTCCGGCCAATCAAGAAAAAGTGTTCTCGCACCCAGCCGGCGCACGTGTTCAGTCTTAAGATAGATTCCAAACCCTCCGCCGATGATGAGCTTGATTTCCGTATCTCGCACCTCGTGGAGCAGGTCGAGCAGTGCCGTTTGAAGGTCAGGTATCGTAATCATAGCTGCACCGGCTGAAGATTCTTCAGGATGAGTGACTTCACCTGTTCGGCGGTTTCCCTGTCCCGTTTGTCGCCGGCCATCAACTCCAAATACACCTGCACCGGGGAAGCCCACCAGAAGTTCCATTCCTGACGGGCATCGAAAAAGACCGTTTCATCCTCCGTCTCGACAAGTTCGAGGTTCGGGAAGCGATCCGACTGGCTTCCAGGTAACCGCTCCAGCAGCATCTCCAAACGGGGGCAGTAGACAGATAGCAGATCCCCTCGCTGCATCACCGCATATTGCGTGACAGATGCAGTCCCGGCAGCAACAAAAGGCAGACTCAACTCCCGCGATTGTGTCAGCAGCAATTCCAGGATCGTTCCACTCACGTCCGGCACCTTGAGCCGGACCCGCTCCCTGATTTTCGGAGGGGAATAGTTCTCACTCAACTTTTCCAGAAGCTTGTCGGCTTGAAGCAAGCGAATAGCGCCCTTGCGCTCGACGATCAAATCTTCCTCCAGCGTCTTCAATGATTTCGACACTGTCGACAGGCTCATGGGCCTCTTGTCCCCGCATTTCACCAGCATGTTTCTCCGGTTGATCTCCGCGCAAATCTCTTGAACGGTGTCATAGCCGGAACGGGCGAGGAATACCCGCCCAACCATTGAACTGTTTTTCCGATAGATGTTCTTGATCGAGGCTGAGGAGGGAAAACGGTTTCTCTCTCCGCTTCGGAACACGGCAAACCTGCCCGGTACAATCACCACGCCGTTGCCACACAGGTCTATTCCGCTGATTTTTTGCCGTTCCAGCTCCCGTAATTGTTGTTCACTGAGGAACGGCATAATGAGCATGGGCTGGTAGCCCTGCTGGAGTGAGGATGACTTCAGAAGGTTGAGTGCGTTCTGAAACACCTTTGGTGTCCAAATTGATTTAATTTCGACGGCGAAACTTGCCGTGCTGTCCTGTCAGGATACCTCTACAAATGCATCAAAGCAACGGTTATCACCTGTATCCGGCTGAACTTGCAGCAAGCGTAACGACAGCGGAGGCAGTGAAAGTTTGCCTTTTTGCAGTTGTTCAATCATTTCTTTTTCAGTTGGCATTTTCCTATTTCCAGTCCTTTTCTTGAACAAGAAAATAATCAATTATAGGAAATTTTGCAAATATTGTTTTGGTTTGCTGCCACCTCGTCATTTCACTATCCCCTTCTCACACATTTGTTTGCCGATGCTGGACCATTCGTACTTACCCTCGACGAGCTCTTCCCAATACTCCTTGGCTTCCTTCCAGGGCGCGAGCTCCCACAGCGGGGCGATGTTAAGCACCACGCCGTCGTTAAGATCGGGCTCAAGATGGAGGTTTGCCGCGCGGCGCAGCTTGTCGGCGAAGTCGCGCAGCTCGGAGACGAACTCCTCTTGGCGGTCCATGTCTTTTTCGATCTGCTTGGCCTCGCGGCTGGAACTTCCTGCTGCTTCCTTCCGGCTGCGCAGCGTCTTCAGACGGTCTTCTTCCAGACGAATCTTGGGCTCCACGTAGTTCAGCAGCACCTTGAAGAGGATGTCTTTGTCCAGACGGTGGTAGTAGAGCCAGATTCCATAGTTACCCTTGGCCGAGCGCAGATACCAGTAGATGGGGGCCTTCCTGCGGCTCTTGGAGTAACGCTTGACATGGTCCATCCAGAACCCACCGTTACCGGGCTTGCGGAAATAATCTCGGAGTTCATGAACACCAAGAATTTCACAGGCTTCTTGTTCAATGCAGTATGCAGAACAATATCGGTGCCTGGCACCAAGTTATCACAAGTTATCAAGTTATTAAGAACGGGATTCATCCGATACCAGAGAACCCACATCACCCCCGGAGAAACAGTAAATGGCCTTGGCCCTCAGGAAATAATCCCAGACCACCTGGGCATCAGGACCGGTTTTTTGAAGTTTTAACTGGAATTCCAGAGCTTTCACCTGGCCTTCATCGTTGATGAGAGGGGTCTATCATCCTATTTTAAGAGGGAGACGGGACAACCCTCCGCATAGACACCGAGTATGATATGATATCATACTCTTAACGGGGGTGAGGCGGTGTTGGGATCCGTTATCCAGGTGACTGGATTCACTTGACTTTGAGGTACCTCCCCGTTTTTTTATATCGTCCATTTATGTCCACTGGCCTGGTGCCGGTCATGGTGACAGTGGCCCGGTTTATAGACGAGACGGAGGACAATAGACCCTCATCTTGCCGTCAAGGGGAATCTCCACATCACGAACGAACCCCATTCCCTGTCATGTAGGGTTAGCTATTTGCCAGAGATAATTGAAGATAAGAAATCGGTAAGAGTTCGTAATTGCTGTGTTCACATGGCAAATGAAAGGATATTTCTTGCATGAATAAGAACAAGGTTTGTCGAAACTTCTCCTCAAAAAGGAGACTTTAAAAGTGAAGGTTAGCGACAAGACTATCCGTGCGTCCTTGCTCCGTCTGAGGGCGCGCTTCTGGGAAAACAGCTTGGCAAAAAAGTACGCCGGCGACGAGTCACCGCTGCGATCAGAGTTGCTCAGCAGTGACCAGATGAAACAGCATGGCAAGACCCTCGCCTGCTCACACAAGTTGAGTACGGGACGGGCTCCGGACCAGCTTCTGACGCGACTGACTGAGAATGAAAGTATCCTGGTTGAAACCTGCAACCTGTTGATGGCAGCGGTCAAGGCGAACCGCCGGATTGCGCCGGCCGGTGAATGGCTCCTCGATAACTTCTATCTGATCGAAGAACAAATTCGCACGGCCAAGAGACACTTGCCAAAGGGTTACAGCCGGGAACTGCCTCGCCTGCTCAACAGCCCATCGGCTGGGCTTCCTCGGGTGTATGACATCGCTCTGGAGATGATCTCGCACGGCGATGGACGGGTGGACCTGGAAAGTCTCATCAGTTTCGTTACCGCCTACCAGACGGTCACCGATCTGAAATTAGGCGAATTGTGGGCAATCCCAATCATGCTGCGCCTGGCGCTGATCGAGAATCTCCGGCGGGTGGGAGCGCGGATCGCCGCCGGTATGATCGACCGAAACCGCGCCGACTATTGGGCAGACCAGATGACAGAGATCGCCGAGAAAGACCCGAAGAGCCTGATTCTCGTGATTGCAGACATGGCGCGCTCCCACCCGCCGATGGGAAGTTCGTTTGTAGCGGAATTTGCGCACCGATTGCAGGGACAGAGCCCCGCTCTGGCATTGCCGCTCACCTGGATTGAGCAGCGACTTTCCGAGTCTGGACTGACTATCAAGCAGTTGGTGCAGGCGGAAAACCAACAACAGGCCGCCAACCAGGTCTCCACGAGCAACAGCATCGGCAGTCTCCGATTTCTGGGAGCGATGGACTGGCGCGAGTTCGTCGAGAGAATGAGCGTTGTTGACCAGGTGTTACTTGAGGATCCTGGCGGAGTTTATGGCAAGATGGATTTTGCCACCCGTGATCGCTATCGTCATGTCGTGGAGAAGATAGCCAAAAACAGCCGGTACTCCGAAGGAGAGGTGGCGCGCAAAGCGATCTATTTGACCCGAGAGGACACGTCCAGGAATAGCGGAGACGATCGAGTAGCACATGTCGGGTTCTACCTGATCGACAAGGGATTGCCGAAGCTCGAACAAATGACGGCGGTACGCCTATCTCTCCCCGAGGCTCTTTGGCGAATGATCAGCCAGTTTCCTTTGTTCCTCTATCTCGGCACAATCACACTGATTACGGCGATTTTCACCGGGAGTTTACTGGCAAAGGCACATACTGGCGGGATACCTGACTGGTTATTAGCGCTGATCGGAATCCTCTCGCTGCTGAGCACAAGTCAGTTGGCGGTGGCATTGGTGAATTGGCTGACTACCTTACTGGTGACGCCGTATCCGCTGCCACGAATGGACTTCTCCAAAGGAATGCCCCTGGAATCACGCACTCTGGTGGTGATTCCAACGATGCTCACGAGCACTCAACACATTGAGCATCTGATGGAGTCGCTTGAAGTCCGATATCTGGCAAATCTGGACCAGAACCTGCACTTCGGTCTACTGACGGATTTTCATGACGCACACGAGGAAACGATGCCAGATGACGAGCCGCTGTTGCGGTTGGCTCAGCAGAGAATCGAAGCGTTGAATGAAAAGTACCAGGATGCAAAAGGCGGCACTTTCTTCCTTTTCCATCGCCCGCGCCGTTGGAATCCCCGAGAACAGATTTGGATGGGTTACGAGCGTAAGCGAGGGAAGCTTGCGGAATTAAACTCGCTTCTGCGGGGCGGGGCAAAAGATTGCTTCTCGCTTGTCATCGGTAAGACTGAATTTTTACCGGACGTGAAGTATGTAATTACCCTTGACACGGATACCCAACTCCCGCGCGACTCGGCGCGGCAGTTTGTGGGAGCCATGGCACACCCGCTGAATCATGCGCGGTATGACGAAGACAAACAGCTTGTCTCTGATGGGTACGGAATCCTTCAGCCACGCGTGGCCGCGAGCCTGCCAGGCACAAACCGATCGCGGTATGCGCGATTCTGCGCAAGTGAGCCGGGCATCGATCCGTATACCCGTGTCGTCTCCGATATTTACCAGGATCTGTTCGGTGAAGGTTCGTTCATTGGCAAAGGGATCTATGATGTCGATGCATTCGAGCGGGCGGTCAATGGGCGTTTTCCCGAGAACCGAATCCTCAGCCACGACCTATTGGAAGGGTGCTACGCGCGGGCGGGGCTTATGAGCGATGTGCAATTGTACGAGGAATATCCGTCTCGCTACAGCGCGGACGTGAGCCGGCGACATCGCTGGATTCGCGGCGATTGGCAGATTGCGTCGTGGTTGCTGCCACGTGTTCCCGGCCCCGACAAGTGCCGTCAGCGGAATCCGCTCTCGGGACTGTCCCGATGGAAGATCTTCGACAATCTTCGTCGCAGTCTCGTGCCTTCAGCATTGATATTGTTGTTACTTCTGGGCTGGACGGTCTCGTTGTCACCCTGGTTATGGACTTTAGCAGTGGTCGGAATCCTCCTGATTCCGCCCTTGGTTACATCGGTCCTGGAAATGTTCCAGAAACCGGTTGACATGCTGCTGCAGCAACACCTCGTCGCTACCCTAAGCTCGGCCGTCAGGCACTTCGCCCAGGCGACATTTACGCTCGTGTGCCTGCCTTACGAGTCGTTCTTCAGTCTGGATGCGATTATGCGCACCGCCTGGCGGATGCTGGTCATACACCAACGACTTCTCGAATGGAGTCCATCGAGCAATCTGGATTGCCGCACGGACCTGGTCGCTTTTTGCCGGTCGATGTGGATCGCCCCGGTTATCGCCACTGCCGCGCTGATCCACCTGACACTTTCGAACCCGGCCGTGCTGTCAATGGCGGGGCCTATACTGGCCCTCTGGTTTGCCTCTCCCGTTATCGCCTGGTGGATCAGCCGGCCGCTCGCCCGCCGCTCGCATCGATTGACGGCCGAACAAACCATCTTTCTTCAGAAGCTTTCTCGAAAGACCTGGGCGTTCTTCGAGACCTTCATCAGTCCGGAAGATCATTGGCTGCCGCCTGATAGCTATCAAGAGTATCACATTGCTACGGTTGCGCATCGCACGTCGCCAACCAACATGGGACTTGCGCTCCTCGCGAATTTGTCCGCGTACGACTTCGGCTACCTTTCGATCGGACAACTCATCGAGCGCACGACGAATGCATTCCACACGATGGAAACCCTGGAACGCTACCGGGGTCACTTCTACAACTGGTATGACACCCAGTCTCTGAAACCACTGCCCCCTCTCTACATTTCAACGGTGGACAGCGGGAATCTCGCGGGCCACCTGCTGACGTTACGGTCGGGTCTGCTCGCACTTCCCAATTATAAGATCCTGGGGGCGCGATGGCTCGAAGGACTCAGTGACACCCTCAGTATTTTAATGGACATTGCGGGAGGAGCTGTTCTGCGTCAACTCATGGAGTTTCAGAAGAATCTGGTCTCCGTATCGGATTTCAGAACAATGACGCTGGCGTCAGCGCGGCGGAGCATTAACCAGCTTACTGCGTCCGCCGAGGACATAATTCGTGGCCTTAAAGCTGACTCCGAGAGCCAGGTGACATGGTGGGTACACGCCCTCGCCCGGCAATGTCGGGGCTCCCTTGATGAACTGACGTATCTTGCCCCATGGATCTTGCTACCAACCGCTCCAGACAGGCTCAGCGATTTTCCCGGTATCGATGAGATCCCAACGCTTTGTGAACTGGCCGGACTTGAGGTGAAGTTTCAGCCGGCAATCGGGGATCTGCTCAACCCGGACGCCACCCCCGAGGAACGCGAGTGGCTTAATGAGCTTCAACGACATATCACGGAGGCAAGCCAGCGGGCAAGAGCAAGAATTGCGACTATCGACCGCCTGGTACTACAATCCAGCGAACTCGCCCGTATGGAGTATGATTTCCTGTTCGACAAGACGCGTCATTTACTGGCGATCGGGTATAACGTGAGTGAACGCCGGCAGGACTCCGGTTTCTATGATCTGCTGGCTTCGGAAGCGAGATTGTGTAGTTTCGTAGCGATTGCGCAGGGACAATTGCCACAAGAAAGCTGGTTTGCCCTGGGGCGTCTGCTCACAAACGCCGGTGGGGAGCCGATCCTCGTTTCATGGAGCGGTTCGATGTTCGAGTACCTGATGCCGCTCCTGGTGATGCCGACCTACGAAAATACCCTACTTGACCGGACATACAAGGGAGCAGTGGAGAGGCAGATCGAGTATGGAAAGAAACGGGGAGTACCGTGGGGCATTTCGGAATCGTGCTACAACATGGTCGACGCTCATATCAACTACCAGTACCGCGCGTTTGGCGTCCCCGGCTTAGGACTCCAACGCGGACTCGCTGACGATTTGGTCATTGCGCCGTATGCGTCTGCCCTGGCACTGATGGTGGCACCTGAGGAGGCGTGTCTGAATCTCGAGCGGCTCGCCGCCGAAGGGTTTTTAGGAAAATTCGGCCTTTTTGAAGCAATCGACTACACCCCTTCCCGTCAACTACGGGGGCAATCGAGCGTCGCAGTCCGATCCTTCATGGCACATCACGTGGGCATGAGCCTCCTCTCTCTGGCCTATCTGCTCCTGGATCGTCCGATGCAGAAGCGATTTGAGTCGGACCCGATGTTCCAGGCGACCACACTGTTGCTCCAAGAGCGAGTTCCAAAGGCCTCGGCGCTCTACTGGCACACCGCCGCCGCCGCCACGCTCTCCGATTTACTTACGACTCCTAATGGCCTGGAGATGCCGGTGCGCGCTTTCGACAGCCCCGACACCCCGATTCCGGAAGTGCAGTTGTTATCGAACGGCAGATACCACGTGATGATCACGAATGCGGGCGGTGGTTATAGCCGCTGGAAGGACATCGCAGTCACGCGCTGGCGCGAAGACACCACCCGGGACAATTGGGGCACGTTCTGTTACATCCGCGACGTGACAAGCGGAGAATTCTGGTCAACCGCCTATCAGCCGACACTGAAACGATCAGAGAACTATGAAGTGATTTTCTCTGATGCGCGAGCGGAATTCCGTTGCCGCAACCGCTCATTATACACCCATACCGAGATCTCTGTCTCACCGGAGGATGACATCGAGTTGCGCCGAATCAGCATCACCAACCGCTCACGGAGGCACAGAACGATCGACGTTACGAGTTACGCGGAAGTCGTTCTCGCATCACCTGCCGTTGACGCGTTGCATCCGGCGTTCAGCAACCTCTTTGTTCAGACGGAGATCCTCCCCCAGCAGCGGGCTATTCTATGCACCCGCCGGCCCCGCTCCCCCAGCGAGCGGCCCCCCTGGATGTTTCACCTGATGGCCGTGCACGGAACGGACATCGGAGAAGCTTCCTATGAGACCGACCGCATGCGGTTCATCGGCCGCGGAAACACCGTCGCCGATCCAGAAGCGATGCGCGGTTCATCGGCACTCTCGGGCAGCCAGGGTTCCGTGCTCGATCCGATTGTCGCGATCCGGCATCGGATCACACTCGATCCGGGAGAATCGGCAACGATCAATATTGTCTCCGGCATTGGGGACACTCGCGAGGCAGCCTTAATCCTGGTTGAGAAATACCACGATCGGCGTCTCGCCGATCGTGCCTTCGATCTGGCCTGGACCCATAGTCAAGTGGTCCTGCGACAAATCAATGCCACCGAGGCCGACGCCCAACTCTATGGACACCTTGCCAGCTCCATAATCTACGCCAATTCCTCGCTGCGCGCCGACGCGAGTGTTCTCAGCAAGAACAACCGCGGGCAATCCGGTCTATGGGGCTACTCCATTTCCGGCGATTTGCCGATCGTGCTGTTGCAGATTGAAGACCCAGAGCACATCGATCTGGTGCGCCAACTCGTCCAAGCCCATGCGTACTGGCGCTTAAAAGGACTGGCGGTAGACCTGGTGATCTGGAACGAAGATCACGCCGGATACCGGCAACTACTCCACGACCAGATCCTGGGGTTGATTGCTGCAGGCCTCGAAGCCAACGTGACCGATCGGCCGGGCGGCATCTTTGTGAGGATCGCAGAGCAGATATCAAACGAGGACCGCATTCTGTTCCAAACGGTCGCTCGTGCCATCATTACCGACAGTCGTGGAACGCTGGCGGAGCAGATCAATCGTCGCGGTGCTGCGGAGGTGATCGTCCCGCCATTCACGAGGACCCAAAGCCTCCTCGCCAAATCCTCACCGGCGGCCGAGTTACCTCGCCGCGATCTGATCTTCTTCAACGGTCTAGGGGGGTTCACACCGGATGGGCGCGAGTACGTGATTACGACCGCGCAGGGACAAGTAACGCCGGCACCGTGGGTGAATGTACTGTCGAACCCGCACTTCGGAACTGTCATTTCAGAGAACGGCCTGGCCTACACCTGGAGCGAGAATGCCCACGAGCTTCGCCTCAGTCCCTGGTACAACGATCCGGTGAGCGATTCGAGTGGAGAAGCCTGGTATATCCGTGACGAAGAGAGCGGCCGCTTCTGGTCCCCCATGCCGTTGCCCAGCCGTGGTGCGAAGCCGTATGTCTGCCGGCACGGATTCGGCTACAGCGTCTTCGAGCACACGGAGAGAGGCATCCACTCCGAGATGTGGATTTACGTGGCCCTGGATGCACCAATTAAGTTCACGGTGTTAAAAATAAGGAACGAGTCAGGCCGATCCCGCCGGCTCTCCGCCACGGGCTACTTAGAATGGGTTATGGGAGATCAGCGGTCGAAATCCGCCATGCACGTTTTCACTGAAGTTGACCCGAATAGCGGCGCGCTCTTGGCGCGCAACCCCTATAACACCGAGTTCACCGATCGGGTCGCCTTCTTCGAGGTAGATGCTGAGATTCGGACCATAAGCGGCGACCGGACTGAATTCCTTGGGCGTAACGGCACGCTTCGCAGTCCCGCCGCGATGACCCGGTCGTGGCTCTCCGGCAAGGTGGGGACCGCTTTGGACCCCTGTGCCGCGATTCAGGTTCCATTCGAGCTAGCCGACGGGCAAGAGCGTGAGATC
>JAPLGF010000281.1 GCA_026390275.1 Candidatus Atribacteria bacterium | reverse complement strand
ATGCTCTTTTTTCATTTCCATCCTCTGGGCCGTTTTTCTCACCTTGATCTCAATGGTTCCTTCTTTTATGGCTTTCTCTCCGATGATGATCTGTAGAGGGAAACCAATCAGGTCGGCTTCATTGAATTTATAACCGGCACTCACCTCCCGGTCATCCAGAACAACTTCCAAGGTGTGGGAAAGGAGCTCCTGGTAGATCCCTTCGGAAAACTCGACCCATTCCGCCTTTTTCCGGTTCACCGGAATCACCATGATTTCATAGGGTGCGATATTCCAGGGCCACTGGATGCCTTTTTCATCGTGATTGGCTTCAATGGCGGCAGCCATGGTTCGTCCCACCCCAATCCCATAACACCCCATGATAAGTGGTCGCTCTTTCCCATCCTGATCGACAAAATATGCCTTCATCGGCTCAGAGTACTTCGTTCCCAGCTGGAAAATATGTCCTACTTCAATCCCTCTTTTTTCATCCATCACTGCGCCACACACCGGACAGGACACCACTTCCTGGGTGGAATTCACACCGCAGTGCGGGCAAACCATCACCTTTTCTTCTCCCGATTCAGCGATGATGAGAAACTCGTGAGAGACGTCACCCCCAATGGCTCCTGAATCGGCCCGAACGGCCACGTACTGCAAACCACATTGTTCGAAAACTCGGCAATAGGCATCATGCATGGTCTGGTAGCTCACTTCCAGCCCGGCCATATCCCGGTCAAAACTGTAGAGATCTTTCATGATGAATTCCCGGGAACGCATCATTCCAAAACGTGGCCGGATTTCATCACGAAACTTGGTCTGGATTTGATAGAGCATCACCGGGAGCTGACGATAGGAGCGAATTTCTTTCCGAGCGAGATCGGTCACCACTTCCTCGTGGGTGGGACCCATACAGAATTCCCGATTCCGCCGGTCTTGCAGGCGGATCAACTCCGGTCCATAGACATTCCAGCGACCGGTTTCCTTCCAGAGTTCGCCCGGTTGAAACGCGGGCATGAGAACTTCCTGACCTCCCGCCCGATTCATTTCTTTCCGGATGATATTCATAATTTTATCCAGTGTTCGCAAACCTAAGGGAAGAATTGTATATATACCAGAGGAAAGTTGCCGGATAAAACCAGCCCGGAGCATCAGACTATGGCTGATGATCTCGGCTTCTGCTGGGTTTTCTTTCAAAGTGGGAGCAAACAAAGTGGTCATGCGCAATGGAACTCTTCCTCCTGTCTTTTTAGCTCTTTTGGGTTTGATCGTACAGTCTGTTCATAAACTCAACCCAGGCATTTTCCTGCGAAACTGTTCTCACAACCTTCCCGTGTTCAAAAAGAACCGCCGTTGACGGCCCAAAAGCCAGCCCCAGATCGGCTTCCCGGGCTTCTCCCGGACCATTGACTTCACATCCCATGACGGCAACTTTACAGGAGACCGAACGATCAAAGTGAGCAATAGCTTTTTTTACTTTCTGTACAAATAATACCACATCTCCCTTTCTTCGAGCACAGGTGGGACAGGAAATTACCTCAATTCCTTTCTGGTGTAAACCGACCGCCCGGAGAATATAATTGGCAACCTGAGTCTCATCCACCGGGTCACGGGAGGTGAGGGACACCCGGATATTATTACCGATCCCCTGGCGCAAAATGGTTCCTAAGGCAATCGATGATTTCACAATGCCTTCCTGGCCTTCCCCGGCTTCCGTGAGACCAACATGAAGGGGATAAGGGAAAGATCGAGAAAGACGGTCATAAATCGCAATGGTTTCTTCCACCTCGGTGGACTTAGCAGAAAGGATGATCTGGGAAAAACCTTTTTTCTCGGGAAGCTCCAGGGCATCACTGATGCTTTCAAACAAACCCTCCACCCGGTCTTTTTCCCGGTGTTCCCTGGGAAGAGATCCGGTATTGGCTCCTAAGCGCAAAACCAGATTCTGATCCCGAAGGATGTCAATGAGCTGGGAATACTTTTCCTGGTTCAGTAAGGTACCGGGATTCACCCGGATCCCTTCCACTCCCTGGAGGGCAGCCCGAACGGCCATCTCGGGACAAAAATGGATATCGGCCACCAGAGGGAGCGGACTTCTCTTTTTCACTTCTAACAAACCATCCAGCGCTTCCTCGTCCGGGACGGCCACCCGAAAAACATCAGCACCAACCGCCATGACACTAAGAATTTCCGCCAGGCAGGCGTCCACCGAAGCAGGATTGGTTCGTCCCATGGCCTCGACCGAGACCGGATGGGTTCCACCGATGATGACTGAACCAAGCTGAACTGGAATGGTTTCTTCTCTCTTCATTTTCCGGCCATGATTCGTAAGACGTCCTGATAAGTGACGAACACCGCCAGCAGAACGATGAATACAATACCGATCATATAGATGAAACCAATCTTATTGGGATCCAGTGGTTTCTTCCTGACCTTCTCATACAGGAACAAAACCAGATACCCACCATCCAGGACTGGAATCGGCAGGAGATTGAAAAGGGCCAGGGCCACACTGATCAGCGAAGAAAAATAGAGAAGGCTCAAAAAACCGAAGCTGGCAGCCTGACCGGACATTTTCGCGATCCCCACAATCCCGGTGAGTTCCACCGGGATCCGTCCCATAATGGTATACAGAAGCCCCAGCAAGCTCACCACAAACCAGTTCACCACCGTCGTTATGCTTTTGTAAATGGTGACGAAAAAATTCATCCTTTGATTCTCGACCCCATAGAGAATACCGATAAGGGCACGCTTTTCTTTTTCATCCCAGCGCGGGGTCAGCTGAACCTCCCGGGTTGCCCCCTCCCTCTTTACAGTCAAACCGAGTCCCCGGTTTCCATTGAGAGCGATCTGGTTGGACAAATCTTCCATCTTTTCTAATTTTTTTCCATTCACTGCCACGATCACATCTCCGGCCATAATCCCGGCCTGTTCCGCCGGACCACCGACCACCACTTCTTGTATCTGCAGGCTGCTGGTGGGGATTCCCACGATGGAATAAACCAGGGCGACGATCACGATGGAAAGTACCAGGTTCATGGCCGGTCCTCCCACCACGATCAGACTCCTCTGCCAGAGTGGTTTGTGGTCGAACCGTTGATTCACCGGAACCTCTTCTTCATCTCCCCCTTCGATGATATTCTCCCCCATCCCGGCCATTTTGGTGAATCCACCGAGGGGAAAAGCCCGAAGGGAATACTCCGTTTCCCCACGTCGTGTCGACCAGATCTTCGGTCCGTATCCAATGGCAAAGTGAAAAACCCGGACTTTAAAGAGACGGGCCATCACATAATGCCCATATTCATGACAGAGAACCAGCAAGCCGATGACGAATATTGTCGCCAGTACGGTGAGCATTGCAATGTACTCCTTTGTCCTAAAAAATCAGCCTGGGTGGTAAGATAAAAACCAGGGTAAAGAAAAAGAGGGGTAAATAGACCACCATGTTACTTCAGAAAAAGGTAGGTTTTTCATTACTCTGCTGGTACCGGGAAAGGGAATGGTGGTCTATCTGTCTAATCAAGGTTTCCGCAAAATGAAATCCTTTTTTATATATCATCATAACATCTTCCACCGCTCCCGGTACCGGGATGTCCTTTTCCAAAGTTTTTTCTAAAATGACGGGTATTTCACCAAACTGGAGCTGGTGGAGCAAAAAGGCACGAACACAGGCTTCATCTGCCCCACAAAAAAAAGCGGGATACCCTCCCCCTCTTTTCCCTGCCTCCCGAGCCAAATAGAACCCCCGAAATCGTTCCGGAACCGGGTAATCAAAACGTAAGCCCTTTAAAAGAGAAAAATCCAGCCGATTCCACCGGTTATTCTGACGTTCCTGGGGTGAAAGAGCATGCCGGACCACCGCTTTCATGTCCGGTTGGGATAGGAGGGCAAAGATGAAGCCATCCCTCATCTCGATCAGCGCATGGATGACACTCTCCCGCTGGACGATCACATCAATCTGGTCAAAAGGAAAATCAAAAAGATAACTGGCCTCCATCACTTCCAAACCCTTATTGACGAGATTGGCGGAATCAACGGTGATTTTGGTCCCCATTTTCCAGTTGGGGTGAGAAAGAGCCATTTCCGGGGTAATGGCATTCATCTCCCCCATCCACTCATAGAACGACCCCCCCGAAGCGGTGAGATAAATTTTCTCGACCTCAGAACGGCTCTTCCCGTGAATCATCTGCCAGATGGCATTATGCTCACTATCTAAGGGGATGAGCTGGGTAAGTTCCGGAAAGGAAAACCGGGAACGAACGAATTCTCCCACTGAGACGATGATTTCCTTGCTCGCCATCCAAATCTTTTTCCCAGTAGGAAGCAGTTTCCAGAAAAGATCCACGAAATCAATCCCGGCCGAAGCAAAAAACACCCCTTCCACTTCCTCACTCAGGACATACGCTTCCATTTCCAACCGATTCGGGAAGAAAACGACTCCGGGAATCTCGGGAACGGGGACACCCTGTTTCATCAAAAAGCCATAAGGAACATGATATTGCGAGATTTGAGCCTGGAGTTTGCTGATATTTTGCCACCCGGAAAGGAGAACCACCTTAAAACCCGCTTCTTCTGAAAGTACCTCCAGAATCTGTTCCCCTAAATATCCAGTCGAACCAAGAACGACGACCTTCATTTTATCCTCCCCACCGGGTACCGATAAAAAAGATAAGCGGCCCGACCATAAAAAAGGAATCAAAACGGTCAAGGATTCCTCCGTGACCGGGGAGAAAATGTCCAGAATCTTTGAGTAGACACTCTCTTTTCATCGCTGATTCAAAAATGTCACCGAAGAAAGAAACCGCTGCCACCAGACAACCAGCGAAGAGTCCCTGCCAGAGATAAGAAAAATGAAAGAAAAAAGGACTCAAGACCATCCCCACGCATCCGGAAGTACATATTCCACCAATCAGACCTTCCCAGCTCTTTCCCGGGCTGATGCGTGGCACCACCTTATGTCGTCCGATGCAGGTCCCGATCAGATAGGCAAAAATATCATTCATCCACACCAGCATCGCAAATCCCAGGAGGAAGAGTTGTCCAAATTGGAGACCGGTTCTGACCCAAAAAAAAGGAAGAATGACACAGTACAACACTCCGAAAAGAAAGAAACCAACCCGTTCCAGGATATTTTCGGGATGAAGAAAGCCCCATAGAATGACGGCAAGCAGAAAAATATACCACCAAAAGAGAGGGAATGATTCCGATCGTACCATCCGGGGAATGTAAAAAAGAGCCACCGCCCATAACGAAAGAACCACCGGAATGAAGTCCCGCGAAGAACCATGAAACACCATGCGATTGAACTCCTGAATAGAGAGGAAAGAAAGAATGATGAAAAGCGAAAAAAGGGTGAGATGATTATAAAGAAGGAGAAAAAGAAAAAGAGGGAGCGCCAAAAGGACACTGAGTGTCCGGGTCTTTAAGTCACTTCTCTTGGCATCATTCACCACCGGTATTACCCCAGGCCTCCGAATTTCCTCTTTCGACTGACAAAATCATTGAGTGCGTCATGCAGGTGTTCAACCGTAAAATCTGGCCATAAGGTATCAGTAAACCACAACTCACTGTACGCCACTTGCCAGAGGAGAAAATTACTCAACCGCTTCTCCCCCGCCGTTCGAATCAACATATCCGGATCCGGTTGATGACCCGTATCCAGGTATGTTCGGAAAACCGCTTCATTTAAACCATTTGCTGGTCGGCTGGCATCATTCAGGAACCGGAGAAAGGAACGGATCAGCTCATCTCTCCCCCCATAGTTCAACGCCAGGTTGAGAGTGAGATCGGTGTTCTTTTCGGTTAATTGTTCCAGCCCCCCCATTTGTCGGATAAGGGATTCCGGCAGTCCTTCCCTTCTCCCGATAAACCTGACCCTTACCCGTTTTTTGTGCAATTCCGGGCCAAAACGGTCTATTGATTCCAAAAAGAGATCCATAAGACCCTGCACTTCGTTGACCGGTCGCTGCCAGTTTTCGGTGGAAAAGGAATAGAGGGTGAGAAAGGGGATGCCGATATCCCCACACTCCTCTACGACACTCCGGACGGTCTCCACCCCTTGCTTATGCCCGGCAAGGCGGGGAAGACCCCGCCTCTTTGCCCAGCGGCCATTCCCATCCATGATCATTGCAATATGGTTGAGACCATATGCTAAATATTCAGGATTTCCTTTTCTTTTTTCTCCCATACCCCATCGATTTCATTGGTACATTCGTCAGTCAGTTTTTGAACATCTGCCACTGTTTTTTTACTTTCATCTTCTGGAACGATGCCCTCTTTCTCCAGCCTCTTGATGGTATCATTCGCCTCTCGCCGAATATTCCGAATGGCTACCTTGGCCTCCTCCACAGATTTTTTGGTGAACTTGGCAATCTCTTTTCGCCGTTCTTCGGTGAGCGGGGGAACATTGATCCGGATGAGGTTCGCATCGACCACCGGATTGAATCCCAAATCCGATTTCCAGATTGCTTTCTCGATCGGTTGTAAAGCATTTTTGTCCCACGGTTGGATGAGAATGGTTTTGGCATCAGGGGTACTGATGGAAGAAATGGTTTTGAGTTCAGCGACGCTCCCATAATAGTCAACCGAAATGTTTTCAATGAGAGCGGGGGTGGCCCGGCCAGTTTTAACATGGGACAACTCGCCTTTCAACACGTTGATTGCCGCCTTCATCCTTTTTTCCACATCCTTGAGAACTTCCTTTATTTGTTCAGCCATCGTCCTCCCTCCCGACTGACTAAGGTTCCAATTTTTTCCCCTAAGACCACTTTTAAAAGATTTTCACTGGTATGGAAATTAAAAACAATGATGGGGATGTTGTTGTCCATACACAGTGATACGGCGGTGGAATCCATGACCTTGAGTTCTCGATTCAAGACCTCGAGATAATCAATACTCTCGTACTTCACCGCAAATTTATTGATGACGGGATCCGACTCATAAACTCCATCCACCTTGGTCGCCTTGAGAACTGCTTCTGCCCGGATCTCCGCTGCCCGGAGTGCGGCTGCCGTATCGGTACTGAAATAGGGATTGCCGGTCCCTGCCGCCATAATCACCACTCTTCCCTTCTCCAAATGCCGGATGGCTCGTCTTCGAATATAGGGCTCAGCTACTGCCCTCATCTCGATGGCGGTCTGTACCCGGGTCGGAATCCCCGCATTTTCCAGAAGATCCTGAAGAGCCAAAGCATTGATCACGGTGGCCAGCATCCCCATGTTATCGGCGGTGACCCGGCTGATTCCGGTGTCTCCTGCCATTCTCCCCCGAAAGATGTTTCCGCCTCCGACCACGATGGCTATTTGCACATGTAAATCATGAACTTTTTTGATTTCCCGGGTAAAGTAATCCAGAACCTTGACATCAATACCAGAGGCGAGGGAGCCCATCAGGGCTTCCCCCGATAACTTTAAAAGGATTCTATGGAAACATGGTTTTCCATCATTCATTTTCGTCTTCACCAAGTTTGAAGCGGACGAAACGCCTGACAACAATATTTTCTCCCACTTTGGCGATGGTTTCGACGAGAAGGTCTTTTATTTTTTGGGAAGACTCCCGAATGTATTCCTGTTCTAACAAACAGTTCTCTTCGAAAAACTTATTCAGTTTTCCTTCGATGATTTTTTGTTGAACGGCTTCGGGTTTTCCACTTTCTTTCATTTGTTCACAATAAATTTCGTGTTCTTTATTCTTTATACTCTCCGGAACATCATCGGCTGACACCCAATGGGGGGATTGAGCCGTAATCTGCAGGCATACTTCTTTAACAAACGTTTTGAACTCCTCGGTCCGAGCGACAAAATCGGTTTCGCAGTTGATCTCGACCAGCACTCCGGTCTTCCCGTCGGT
>JAPLGF010000048.1 GCA_026390275.1 Candidatus Atribacteria bacterium | reverse complement strand
ATCCTCCAGGAATCTCCCCTTTTGGTCAAGGGGGGACACAGGGGGGATTCGATGTTTACCGCGTCCAAGTCAAATCCCCCCTCACTCATTCATCTCTCACTTGCTTATCATAACCCTCTCACTCACTCCCACCGGGACATATCCAGCGTCTAAGAACATGCGGAAATTATACCGTCCCAGTTCTTTGGGAGCATCGACGGTATAGGTGGAATCCTTCAAATCTCGCAGGTAGGAATAGGAACGATAGCCATTATCAGGCGATCCTTCTTGATAAAATCCGATCCAGGCATCCTGGAAAATGGGAGGATTAAAAAACCGAACCACAATTTTTTTCACTCCATCAACCTCTGTCTGAGAAATAGTGAAAGATGGCTGGTATTGTTTGACTTTCACACTCTCACTCACTCCCACCGGGACATATCCAGCGTCTAAGAACATGCGGAAATTATACCGTCCCAGTTCTTTGGGAGCATCGACGGTATAGGTGGAATCCTTCAGATCTCGCAGGTAGGAATAGGAACGATAGCCATTATCAGGCGATCCTTCTTGATAAAATCTGATCCAGGCATCCTGGAAAATGGGAGGATCACCATAGGTAACAGATATTTTTTCTCCCGGATGAACGTCCAGTTTAAGAAGTTTGATAACGGGTTGATATTGCACCACTACGACTGGATTACTGATGGCCACCTGGATGTACCCGGCATCCTGAAAAATCCGGAAATCATATTTTCCTAATTCTTTGGGAGCAATCACAGTAAAGGAATCACTTTTAAAATCTTTGAGATACGACCATTCCCGGTAGCTTTTATCTGGATCACCAGCCTTAAAAAACCCAATCCAAGCCTGCGGACCGTATCCCTCCCGACTGAAAGTAACCGTGATAGGTTTCCCCGGGTTGAGGGTATCGGGAGAAGCGGATAGACCGGATTTGTCACCTTCGGGGGTCAATGAAGACGCCGGGGTATAAATCGGGGAGGGCTGAGGGGGAGGAGTCACGATAGTTTTCACTTGTTCAATATAGGCTTCCAGCTTTTTAATATGTACTTCCAGCTCCGGGTCGGGACGAAGTTTCACACTCTCCCAGTATTTTTCCAGAGCTTCCTGGTATTTGCCCTCTTTTTGCAGGGCGATGCCCTCCGAGCGGAGCTTCATCGCCTGGGATCGCTTCTCGGCCTCTCCGTCGGGAGTGGGCTGCAGAGTTGCCACGGTAAAGGTTATCGAGGCAACTTCTTTTCCGTTGCCATCTGTATCATGCATCCTGACATCGTATGATCCCGGTTGGGAAGGAGCCACAAAACCAAGCGTACCTGAGGTCTTGCCTTCCAAATATTGATAGGTGATATCGTACTTGTCATTAACGCTTTCCTCTCCATGGGGAGTTTCAGAAGGGATGATCCCCACCCAGGCATTCGTCGGGTAGGATGCAGGAGCGGTAAAAATGACTTCCATCTTTTCGTCCGGGGCGTAGTTCTCTTTATTGAGTTTGAGCGTCGAGGGAGCGGCCGGTTTGATTTCGGTGGTGGGTTCTCCGGTACTTTTGGTGATCTGGATCGAATCCTTTATCCGCCGAATGATTGGTTCAGCATCCGACCAAATGCTTTGCTGGGCACCCCCTAAAAAACCAAGTTTTTTCCCTTTTTCAAAAGGATCGCGGGTGAAAAAAAGCCAGATGAAAACCGTCTGCTTTTTTAATTGTCCCCTGACAAAGCGGAAGGGAATACCAGAAATGACGATACTCTGGTCTTCAGTTACATTCATTTCTAAAACTTGATCATCGAACTGGTCCTGAAAGAAATATCCAAAGGCAATATCTGGATTATCACTTTCTCCCTGAAACCAGCCACTGGAATCCTGGGATTCATCCATGGTCCAGTTTCCTGGAATCTCGATGGTAATCCCCCGGTTTTTTTTGATTGTCCAGTTGGTAGCGGAAATGTTGATTTTTCTGACCACAAAAGGATCACTTTTCCCGATTCGATGAACAGTATCACTCTCAAAAACCCGGAACTCGTAGGTCCCCTCTTTGGTGGGAGCATCAAAGATGAGAGAACCCTCCTTCTTCCCATCACAGTATTTCCAGACACCATAATCCCGATCCGAAGTGTCTTGCGCGTAAATCCCGATCCAGTCCTTCTCATTTCCCGGAATCCCGCTAAAAGCTACCGTGACCTGACCACCAGGTTGTACCACCGATGGTGAAACCGTCAAAGAAAGAACCGCCCCAGTACCATCAATTCCTTCCATTTGAGGAGAAGGAGATACTTCCTGGGCAAATGCAGAAAAGAAACAAATCGGAATGACACACACGGTAAGGCAGAATAGAATAATCTGTTTCCGATCGATCAATGGAACCCCCCCCAGCTCTTTAACACATTGGAATCACTTGTAACTGCACCATCATTGTATCCCAGCCCTTGCAAAATGGAAAGTAAAACGAGAATGATATCACTCATCCATCAATAACGGTAAATAACAGGCCGGTACTCTTCATTTTCTAAGGAAAAAATGGCATCATAAACCATGATAAAACGTATTATAGAATAGGCTATTTATTTTACCGGGTGAGACCTCTTCTTGGGCGGTATTTTTGGGATCACCCGGTCACCCGGCCACAAAACGGCCGGGCTCCTCGAATGACGTATTTTGATATTGATTCTTGTTATTGTTGATAATAATCATAAAAGGGGGTTTGAATGTGAGGAAATACTGGTATTGCTTTTTGTTTCTTTTGGTTGTTTTGTCGGTTGGTTGTGGTCCCATTATACCAAACTATGAACGAGTGGAAATTGAAGCACTGCTTGAACGATACGGAAACTCTTTACTCACCCAAAACCACGATCTGGCCAAATCCTGCCTTGTTCCCGGCGGTCCGCATGATCAAAACTTTGACCTCACCTACCAGCAGATCGTCAACATCCTCACCACCCAGCCAGAATATTCCGAGGGGGTGTGCAGCATTCCCATCTTTGGTGTGGCAATCAATCAGGTAACAGTGGATGGAGACTGGTATGAAGTCACTTTGAAAAACCGCCAGGTCTGCGGATATTGCGAAAGCACCTACTGGCCACCTTACCCCATCCCGGTAAGTGAATACGCTGTTTCAGCCCCAGCGAGCACAGGAACCACCGGAACCACCCAGTTCAATAAATGGGTCTGCTTTGAAAACAGCTTCCTGATCGATAATGATACGGTCCTGGTGAAAAAAATAAACGGTCAGTGGCTGATTTATTAATAACGAAGAGAATCGGTAGAGAATGTTTGAGTTGGTTCAAAACAAATTCTTTATATTGATGTGATCATCGAAACTGGTTACGGGATCTTCCATATTTCAAAACAGACAACCAGGCAATTTTCCGGCACCAGCAAGGGATGAAAATGTCCCCTCACCCTCCCCTCTCCCTCAACCAAGCGGGGAGAGGGGAAAAAGGAAAGGGTGCCCTTACCAACTTTACATCTCAACAACTCCCCAACTCAACATTTTTACCCGACCCACCATTCACTGTCTTTTCAGGGTAGAATACCAGGAACCGGTATGGTTGTTTTCTTTTACCTCCTTCCATTCCAACCGGCCAGTCGCGCCATCAACCACCAGAAAGCGCAGGCTTTGTTTTCACAGCTTTCAAATGTGGTGTGACCTGCCTCGTCGCCATGATAATGGGGATTCTCCATGGGAAGACCCTGTTCCTGGTATTGTTCCCCCCGATACCAGCAATCCAGGTTACCAAAGTCGAAAAGAATTTTTCCATTCCGGGAACAGAAGTCTCGAATTTGCCGGTTACGCTCTCCCCGGTTCGGTTCTGAGCTCTGTGCATTCCCGGTAAAATAGATAAATCGTACGTGAGGGAACTCCTCTTCCAGCTTGCTCATCTGGGTGAAGTAGTGTTCAACTTCTGATTGGGAATAAGAATCCAGCTGCGTACACCAGGCCCAGGCGGAAATATTGACCGGGAATTGGCTGAGGACACTGCGGGTGATCTCAAGAGCATGTTCCCCTTCCCAATACAGGTCCGGGGTTACATAGGTTTCACAGTAATCATCCGCCGACTGCCAATCCAGCATGTTGAGAACACCTGGATCCTCTGGGAGTTGACACTCTCCCCGGCTAAAGGCATATCGGGGGTTCTCCTCCGCTAATCGCTCCAGCCCCACCGTGATCTGCTCCCCATGGGAAGTATGAGCATAATGTATTCGGATGAGTTGGCGGGCTTTCTCCAACCATTGATCCGGAATCTTATTGATGTCTGTACAGGTATGATCGATGATAATCGCCGACGCATTGATAGGAAGTGTAGCTTCCGGGGAAGTAACAGAAGTAGGTGAAGGAGTACTTGATCCAGCGATACTTTCAATTTTGACCGATACGGTTCCCCCCTGATTCGAACCATCGAAAACGGTCAAGATATAATCTCCGCTTTGTTTTAAAGTGAAATCGACGGAATTCTTACCGCCATGAACCGTTTCCATAGAGGGCATATCTTCCCCTGAGCCATCCGGTGCCTGAAGATACCCATATGGTTCCATACTTTTTTCATCAGCTTCCAGGGTTATGCGGATTCTCTTCCCTGAAACACCCTGGAAGGAAATCTCCGCCCCCCCTCCCTCACTCTCAATGGTGACGGTTTCTTCCACATGGATGGACTGTTCAGCTGATGAAACAGCATTGACGCATCCACACCCCATACCAAACATCACGATACAACAGACCACCATCCCACACAAACGTAAAGACGTCATTCTTCTCCCCTCCTCAAAATGAAGTGGATAGTATATATTATCCTGAAAATACAGTGAGATGTGAATAGTAAATAGTAACCGGTTAAAAATTTGATGATTACGCTCCGATAACCGTTTTAATAAAGACTTCCACTAAATGCGGATCAAACTGGGTCCCGGAACAGCGTCGGAGCTCGTTGCCGGCTTCTTCTTGACTCTGGGCCGTTTTGTAAGGACGTCCGTGAATCATCACATCATAGGCATCAATGATGGAAATGATCCGTGAAATGAGAGGAATCTCCTCCCCTCTTAAACCCTGGGGATAACCCTTCCCATTCCACCATTCATGATGTGTCAGGATGGCTTCCGCGATGGGAAGCAAATCCTGGGATGAATTGGCAATCCGGTAACCGATTTCGGGATGCTTTTTTATGACCTCCCATTCCTCCGGGGTCAGTTTTTCTCTTTTCATGAGGATACTCTTCGCGATGGCTATTTTGCCGATATCGTGCAAGGTAGCCAGCAGGGCCAGCTCATCGAGCTGGTTCGATGGGAGTTTAAAAGCCTGCCCCATCCGCAAGGCCATCTTTTGCATGCGACTGGCATGTTCCTCGGTTTCAAAATCAATTTCCCAAAGAGACCGTTCCAAAGAAGAAATCAAAGCATGACGGGCGCTTTTGCTCTCTAAGAGTTTGTTCCGGTACATGCGGTCTTCTGCTTCGCGAATCATTTCTTGCATGGTTTTACCAATCTCTTGCCGGGTGGAAGCTCCCAGGGCAATGCTGAGTTGGATGCTGCCATTCCTCAATTCCCGGCAGGTTTTTCGAACCCGTTCACATATCTCCATGGCAGTATCCTGGGAGGTGGAGGGAAGGAGAATGACAAATTCGTCTCCCCCCCATCGGGCGATGATATCTTCTTTTCGACAGGAGTCTTTCAGAATGCGGGCGACTTCGATCAACAATCGATCACCCTCTTCATGACCGAAAGCATCGTTAACGACCTTGAGATTGTTAACATCTCCCATGATTAAGCTAGATGGAAGCAAGCGTTCCGTATCAAGGCGTTGCATTTCCGCTTCGAAATACGCCCGGTTATAAACGGTGGTGAGCTTATCATGGAAACTGAGATACCGGATCTGTTCTTCGGCTCTTTTCTGATCGGTAATATCCTGAAAGACTCCAAGCGTTCCGATAAATTCTCCCCTCTTCCCAAAATGAGGAGTGGCTACCACCCGGAGATTTCTGCTTTGACCATCGTGACGGAAAATATTGACATCATAGACACTCTTGTCTCCTGACCGATGGACTACTACGCTCTGATCCTGTAAGATGACAAAATTGTCCGGATCAGTAAATTCCTGCATATTCCGTCCCACCAGCTCTCCCTCCCGAACACCGAAGATCTGATGGGCAGCCGGGTTGGCGAAGAGAAATTGTTCATTGCTATCTATAATGGCAATTCCCTCCCCTTGACCATCCACCAGATTCCGATACCTCCCCTCACTCTCCCGTAACGCTTCTTCGGCAATTTTTCGTTGTATGGCAACTGACGCCTGGTTAATAAAAACTTCGATGAGGTTCCGATTCCCCATTTTTTGATTGCTATGGAGTAGAATAGCAGCATTCCCAAAAATTTTACCCTCTTGAAGAAATCCGATACCATAAATCTCGCTGATATCGAGAGCCTTTTCCAGATTTTGACAGGTTTCAGAATCGATACGCCCCAAAAAAAGGTCCCATAGACCATGTTCCAGTTTCACTAATTTTTTGGAAACCAGATGTTTCTTGGTTTCACTATTGACCGGAAAGCCCAGGGTTGTCAAATCAATGGGGAGTTTTTTGAGGATATCCAGCTCTTTTTCATTCAGGCCCGAGAGGGAACGAACCAGGAGCTCTTCCGAATTGTGATCAAAGGAACTGATGACGACAATGGATTCTTTTTGCAAGGAAAGCAGATTCTCCCCAACAAAACGATAGATATCCTCCTCAGGGGTAAGTTCAACAAATTTCATGGCCGTTTTCGAAAGAAATGCCAGCTCCTGCAAATGTTGCTGCTCTTTCTTTTTTGATTCTTGTCGTTCGGTGATGTTCCGTACCACCATGATGATCTCGTCTTCCAGCAGGGGAAGTATTCGAGCTTCAAAAAATTGCATCGTCTCTCCAAAGGGTAACGCATATTCAACTACCCCCAGTGACCCGGTACTCAACACCTGATCCATCACCTTTTGAACAGCGGTTCCCACCTCTTTCGGAAGATAGTCAACATTCCGGGTTCCGATAAATGTTTGGGGGTCGGCACTATAGAAATCGTCAATCCGGCCTGCCCTCCAATCCAGAACCACCCCTTTCGCATCAAGGCGGAAATAGAGATCAGGAAGAGCCTGAAAAATTGTGGTCAGTTCCGAGGCTGTTCGTCGGATCTTTTCTTCTAACCGGTGTTGTTCAGTGATATCCCGAAAAACCAGGACTACTCCTATCAACCGACCATTGAAATTACGAATAGGAGAAACACGATTACTAATTAGCCGTTTGATCCCATCCCGGGTGATTAAAGCAGTACAATCTCCCAATTCGACCATTTCACCTGTTTTCAGAGTAGCTTCCACCGGGTTATCGCAGGGATTACCAGTCACCTCGTTGACCACCCGAAAGATGTCCTTCAATGGAAGTCCCCTTACTTCATCCTGGGTCCATCCTGTTAATATCTCCGCCTCGGCGTTGAAAAGACGGATATTCCCTTCTTCATCGGTGGCGATGACTCCATCACCGATACTCCGGAGCGTGACGGCCAGTCGTTCTTTTTCAGAAGACAGGTCGTTTTCAGCTCTTTTCCGGTCAGTGATGTCCTGACCGATATAGACTTCAAGTTCTTCACCACCTACATTGATTTGAAGAACATTTAACAGAATGGTTTTTATTCTCCCATTGATCAAAAAATCTCTCTCGAGAACACTGGATACCCCACTCGGTAATGAAATTTCCCGGGTTTGATTCATAATCTCCGGGGGAAGAAATTCATGGAATCTCCGAGTGATGAGGTTTTCTGCAGGACTTTCAAAAAAGTCCCACCCGGAATGGTTCACTTCCAGAAACCGGCCCTCTTGATCCAACATCCAGATAGGATTCAGTGCATTCTCAAAAAGTGTTCGTAATTTCAATTCGCTTTCTCGAAGATGGATCTGAAATTGTTCCAGTTCTGCCAACATGGTATTCATCTCCCGGGATAGGCCAGACAGTTCATCCTTCCCCTTGACAATGAGACGGGCAGACAAATCTCGTCCGATTCCAATGATTCTGATACTTTTGTTCAGGTGAGCCAAACGGCTTAAAACGACTTTATCTAAGATATAGAGAGTAATAACCCAAAAAATCAACCCGGTAATCAAAAGGCCCACCACCGCGTAATCCATTGCTAATTGGCCTTGTTGATAGATATCTCGCGGGGTGTCCACCCGGACGATCAGGATTGGCTTTCCGTTAATATCATTCAACAGAGCATAGCCACTCAGTTGGTCCTCCCCAGATGGAATAACAAGGGAAGATTCGGTTTCCGAAAGTAACTTCGACTGGATCTTTTTGATATCCGACGGAAGATCCTTTCTGGAAATGGGAAAAATAGAAAAAGAAAGGCGGGTGACTTCTTTGATTCGATTGATTTCATCATCATCGAATAATCGCCCCAAAAGAAATGATCCCTCCGATGGTCCTTCATCGTTACTGGTTAAAATCGGTCGTGATGAAATCATCAGGAGGCCCTCTGAAGTCATGAACAGTCCGGTATGTTCATCTCCCGGATCACCATGATGGAGAAAAATGCTTCCCGGTTGTATTTCCTTAACAATATCTACCGGAAACTCGATCTCTTTTTTATTGAATAGATCGAACATTTTTCGAAAAACGATTTTTCCAGAGGTATTAACGACGATCATAAACGAAAGATGGAGGTTCTGAAAGGTCTCATCCATCATGTTATTCTGAATGTAATCCGGGTTACCGTTTTGAACAAATTTATAGGTATCATCCCAACTTGCCCAATCGGCCGAGGTTCGGCTCAAACCCCGAAGCGTATCCAGGACAGAACCGGTCACCCGTTCAATATTCACTTGCATGTACCGTTTTTCCATTTCATAAACATTGCGTAACACAATGACTCGCGCCAAACCATATATCACACTGACCAGGAGCGCAACTGCCAAAAGAAGTGAAAAAAGGACTTTTCCTTTGATGTTCAATCGACAAATTTCCTCCAATGAAGAGTATAAGTAAATTTAAAAGTATTATCTTATGAAATAATCGGACAAAAAAAGAAATCTTTTAATTATCTCACATCGGGCAGATCACCCATTAAATTAAATATGATCACGATACAGTCAGCTCCTGTTCAGAGAAATGTTGCGTTTTATTCTGCAACGGGTATAATTATTAAGGTAACTGCCGGGCACGGGA
Source organism: Candidatus Atribacteria bacterium (assembly GCA_026390275.1). GTDB lineage: Bacteria > Atribacterota > Atribacteria > Atribacterales > Atribacteraceae > JAPLGF01. Next base: position 746 of record JAPLGF010000048.1, on the reverse strand, counting down.
GTATGGTCGTAAAGACCAAGGAGCGGGATCCTAGATATGTCCTCGGTGTCCGGCTTTTTTATTCTCCTTTTTCTCCCATCGAAGTGACAAAATGGGGAGGGGTTTCTCCTGAACAACCCCTCCCCATTCTACATTCTTAAACCATTCACCATTCCCGCATTTTCAGAAAAGACAAAAAAGATCCAACAAGAGAGCCGTACCGAAATGAAGAAAAAAAACCGGGAGAAAGCTCTCGGCTTCATAGGCAAAAATTCCCATCCCCAGTCCACCCAGAATCGAAATGAGGTACTCTGGTTTTCCCCGGTGAAGGAGTGTAAAGGCAATGAGCTGGATAAGAATCGCAAATCGACCATATTTCTCTTCCAAACCAAAAAGGAGAAAGCCGCGACAGAAGAATTCCCAGGAAAACATGTACAGTGCTCCGCAACCCTGGTAAAAGAGGAACTGATTGAGAGAGGTGCGGGCGGGAGAGAACATGGGGTAATACAAGCGATATAACGGGAAACGCGACATGACAAAGGCCCAGGTTGCACCCACCCCCAAAAGAATTACTAGCCAACGACTCCAGAACTGTACCTTCCCGATTGTCAGTCCGAACTGCCGGATGGGTCGACGAACTGTCAGTGCATTCACCAGCAATGGAAAAGCCAGAAGCCAGACGCTTCCGGAAATGAGGAAGAAGATTAAATTATATTCTGGGGGAAGTTGATCGGTCCAGAAACGAAAAATTAAAAATGAGTCATAGC
>JAPLGF010000347.1 GCA_026390275.1 Candidatus Atribacteria bacterium | reverse complement strand
GTGGAGGCCCCGCCGGTTATGCCGGAGCCATCCGCGCTGCGCAAAAAGGATTGAAAGTGACCCTCATTGAAAGCCGGGACATCGGGGGGACCAGCTTAAATCGGGGATGTATCCCGACCAAGGTATTTTTCCGGACCCAGGAAGTCGCCCACTTAGTGGAAAAAGCCGGTGAATTTGGTGTTCAAGCTTCCTTTGGAGGAGTTGATTGGCCGAAGGTATTGGCGAGAAAAAGAAAAATTGTCAAACAACTCACCGGTGGAGTTCGTTTCCTCCTCCGAAAAGCGGGAGCAGAAGTGGTGGAGGGATTTGCCTCTTTCCTCGATGCCACCACCGTTCATGTGGTAAAAAACGACGGGACCCCGGAAGATATTCGGGCGAAAAATATCCTCTTAGCCAGTGGATCCAAATCAGCCCAAATTCCGGTGCCGGGGGTGGATCTGGCAGGAGTTATCGACAGCGACCAGGCTCTTGACCTCCTGGCTATCCCCCGCAAAATGGTGGTCATTGGTGGAGGCTATATCGGGATAGAAATGGCCTGTATTTTCAATACCTTCGGGACGGAAGTGGAAGTCGTGGAAATGCTCCCCGGTATCCTTCCCACCGTTGATCGGGAAGTAGCTGACCTCCTGGTCTCCATACTGGGAAAACGAGGGATGAAGATCCAGGTAAACTCCCGGGTTCTTCAAATCACCCGTGATGGGAATCTCCAGGTTCACTATGAAGTGAATGGTGAGGCCAGGCAGGCAGAAGGGGAGTACGTCCTGGTCGCCACTGGAAGGGTGCCCATGACCGAGGGATTGAACCTGGAAATGACCGGAGTAAAAATGAACAAACGGGCTGTGGAAACTGATGAACAGCTGCGAACCTCAGTTCCCACTCTCTTTGCGGCAGGCGACGTGAATGGGCAACATCTTTTGGCTCATGTGGCATACAAAGAAGCAGAAATAGCAGTCAATAATATATTAGGGCAGAATTCCAAGATTAATTATCGGGTGGTTCCAAACTGTATTTTTTGTTCTCCGGAAATCAGTTCCGTGGGAATGACCGAAGAAGAAGCGACGAAAGCTGGTTTTCCGGTTAAGACTGGGAAGTTTCCCTTCCGGGCGTCTGGAAAAGCCATGATAGAGGGTGAAACGGAAGGGTTTGTGAAGATCATCGCCGATGGTTCCACCCAGGAGATCCTGGGTGCGCATATCATCGGCCCGCATGCCTCGGATTTGATCGGGGAGCTCACTCTGGCCATGTCGCTGGAATGTACTCCGGAAGAAATTGCCGAAACCATTCACCCCCATCCCACTCTCACCGAAACGGTGATGGAAGCAGCAGAATCCGTTTTCGGTTTCCCCCTTCATTTTTCATGAAAAACAACCACGCCAGTGTGCTGGCGCCACCTGTTTGCGTGCCACGCACCGGCAGATCAAGGGATGAAAAAGGAGGTCGTGAATGAATTTGCCGGGCGATGTATGGTTTACACCGGAACACTTTTGGGTTAAAAAGGAAAATGATCGGTATCTCTGTGGAATAACTGATCATGCCCAGCAAGAGTTAGGGGAGGTGGTGTTCGTGGAAATGCCCCGTCCCGGAGTGACAGTAAAAAAATCGGAACGAATTGGCGATGTGGAATCGATCAAAACTATTTCCAACCTCTATGCTCCTCTTTCCGGCCAAATTGTGGAGGTGAACACCCTTCTCGAGAAGAAACCCGAGCTCATCAACCAGAGCCCCTATGAAAAGGGGTGGATTCTGCGAATGCAAGCGAGTGATGAAAGTGAACTCTCTGGTCTTCTGGATACCGCCGGATATCAGGAATTTATTTCTCATGGGGAATAGCATTCTCCTGGCTCTATGAATATTTTGGAGAAAGACTTGTCAAAAACGGGTGAACCCATTAGAATGTTAATTGCTTTCCCGGCAAGGAAAAAGAGTCTGGGTTGGGGAAGAAACGAATAACGAATGGGAATTTGGTCCGAGAGATTACCAGCCTTTTGGGACCGATTGATATGAGCGGGGTCGTGGTGTAGCCTGGTCAAACACGTCAGCCTGTCACGTTGAAGATCGCGGGTTCAAATCCCGTCGACCCCGCCAGCCTTGAGTGCCGAGATAGCTCAGATGGTAGAGCGATGGACTGAAAATCCATGCGTCCCCAGTTCAATTCTGGGTCTCGGCACCATAACCTGGCGGAAGTAGCTCAGCTGGTAGAGCATCACCTTGCCAAGGTGGGGGTCGCGGGTTCGAATCCCGTCTTCCGCTCCATGTTTATGGCGGCATAGCCAAGCGGCTAAGGCAGAGGACTGCAAATCCTTTATCCTCGGTTCAAGTCCGAGTGCCGCCTCCACTCAGTATAAAATGAGGGCGGCTAGTTCAGAGGAAGAACGCTTCCCTGACACGGAAGAGGCCATAGGTTCGAATCCTGTGCCGCCCACCAGCGGATAAGAGCGCTCACCTTTAATTGGTGAGCGCTTTTTTGTTTTTGGGTCTCAACCGGCGGATTACTGGAACTCAGGGGGAGAAAATTATACAATATATTCATTACCCTCAAGAGAAGGTGGGGAGTTGGGGAGTGGGAAAGACAAAATTCATCATCGAGCGACGAATCGGACGATTCCGTTGGAGGAGGATAGACTGAATGAATGATACCATAAAAAAAGGTTTACTGGCGGCCAGGATGGAGAATGGCGAACTGATTGACCTTAATCGGGTGGAAGAAAGCGTCCAGGGTTACGTGAGTTTCGAAGATCCGGAAGGGAAAACCATTTACTGGCATAGCACCTCCCATATCATGGCACAGGCAGTGAAGCGGTTATTTCCCGAGGCGAAGCTCACCATCGGTCCCGCTATTGAAGAGGGTTTCTATTACGATTTTGATCTTAAAAAACCCTTGAATGAAGATGATCTCCGAAAAATTGAAGAGGAAATGTTGAAGATTGTTCAGGACGATCTCCCGGTTTCGCGAAAAGAAATGAACCGGAAAGAAGCCCGGAAAATTTTTGCCAAAAAAGGTGAGACTTACAAGATCGAATTACTGGATGACATCCCGGACGAGACCATCAGCCTGTATCAGCAGGGAGAGTTTTTTGATCTGTGCCGGGGACCTCACATTCCGTCGACCGGGCTCATCCATGCCTTTAAACTATTGAGTGTTTCCGGAGCCTACTGGCGGGGGAAAGAAAGTAACCCCATGCTGCAACGGATTTATGGCATCTCATTCGATAGCAAAGAACAATTGAAGGAATACCTCAATCGCTTAGAAGAAGTAAAAAAACGGGATCACCGGCGGTTGGGAAAAGAATTAGACCTTTTCAGTCTACATGAGGAAGGGCCCGGGTTCCCGTTCTTCCATCCCAAGGGAATGACAGTCATCAACACTCTTCTGGAGGTGTGGAGAAAGGAACATGCCAAACGAGGGTATCAGGAAATTAAAACCCCCATCATCCTGGATCGTGCCCTTTGGGAACGTTCCGGACATTGGGACCATTATCAGGATAACATGTACTTTGCCAAAATCGATGAACGGGATTTTGCCGTCAAGCCCATGAACTGTCCGGGAGGAATCCTGGTGTACCAGACCCAGCTCCATAGCTACCGTGAACTTCCTCTCCGTTTAGCAGAACTCGGCCTGGTCCACCGCCATGAGCTCTCCGGTGTTCTGCATGGTCTGATGCGGGTACGGTGTTTCACCCAGGATGATGCCCATATCTATATGGAACCCCACCAGATCAAGGACGAAATCATCGGGGTGATCAGTTTAGCCGATTACTTCTACCGGCTCTTCCATTTTCAGTATGAACTGGAACTCAGTACCCGGCCGGAAAATTCCATGGGATCGGATGAGATGTGGGAGCTGGCCACCAGTTCCTTAGAAAATGCCCTGAAGGAAACAAACCGGAGCTACAAGATCAACCCCGGTGATGGGGCGTTCTATGGACCCAAGATTGATTTTCACCTCAAGGACTGTTTAGGCCGGCGCTGGCAATGTGGAACCATCCAGCTTGATTTTACCATGCCGGATTGTTTTGATCTCTCCTATATCGGTGAAGACGGTGCCAAACATCGGCCAGTCATGATTCACCGAACCATCATGGGGAGCATTGAGCGGTTTTTGGGGATTCTCATCGAGCACACTGCCGGTGCTCTCCCGTTATGGCTGGCGCCGGTGCAGGTGTTGGTGATTCCCATTGCCGAACGGCATCTTTCCCATGGAAAAGAACTCCAATCAACCTTGAGTGAGCAGGGCGTTCGAGTGGAAATCAATGATGAGAACGCCACCCTGGGGGCCAAGATACGGAAAGGACAATTGCAGAAGATCCCCTATCTCCTCATTGTTGGTGATAAAGAAGTAGAAAATCATACCGTGGGGGTTCGGGAACGAAAAGCCGGAGATTTGGGATCATTTTCCCTGGAACAATTCATAGGACGCATCCAGGACGAAATCAAAGAGATGAAAATGTGAGCAAATGGGAAACGAACAACAACACCGAATATTCTGGAATGCCGGAGTGAGAAGAGAGAAGAGAAGGGACCTCCATCCGGAAAAACGCATCCATACCGATGAAGTCTGGATGGATCTGGAACCGCTTTTTTCCCCTGGTCTCCGGGTGCTCGATGCCGGGGGTGGTTGTGGTCGTTATTCTATTCTGATTGCAAAGAAAGGATGCCAGGTGACCCATCTCGATCTCTCTTCCGGAATGCTCCAGGAAGCACGAAAGCAGGCTGAGAGGGAGGGAGTGAGGGGCATCACCTTCGGGGAAGGGAAAGTACAAGACCTCTCCGCTTTTTCGGATCAGTCTTTTGATGTCGTACTTTCCCTGGATGCCCCGGTGTCCTATGCCTCTCCGTTTCATAAAAAAGCTCTTCAGGAACTCTGCCGGGTTTGCCAGGATAAACTGGCGGTGTCAGTGGTGAGTCGATTGGGGCAACTGCCGGTCATCCTTCGAATGGAGATCCAGTGGAGGAAATCGGTGGAATTTTCTCGCCATTTTTTCTCTTCTGGTCAATGGGATCATCCGGGGTGGATGGAGTCAACGGAAAAAAGAATGCCGTTTCTGAGTCGTTTTATATTTCCTCCTTTGCACGCTTTCTTTCCCCGGGAGATCCACGATTTGGTGCAGGAACAGGGATTTCGGGTCACTCAGTTTTCCGCCACCGGGAGCTTGGCCCGGCTTCTCCCGCGGAAAGTCCTCCAGAAAGTTATCCGGGAGGAAATACTCTATCGAGACTTTCTTCAACTCGCCCGGGAGTACGATGCCCAATTCGAAGTGCTGGGGCTGGGAGCACAATCTGCCTCCGGACTTTTCATCCTGGCAGAAAGGAATCCTCATGAATCGGACCTGGATCAAACTGACCATCCGTCTCAAACGGGAAGATGACAGGGAAAAACTGTATCTGTGGTTTCTGGATAGAAACCCGAGGGGATTTTGGGAACAAGATCCTACGACGATGGTGATCTATCTGGATGCTCCCTATTTGGGAACCTGGCCCGATTTTTTGGGAAGCTCCATCTTCCGTACCGGGGGATATCGTGATTTATCCCGCCTATGCTTTTGGGACTGGTGACCATGCCACCACCATACTCTGCATGTAGGTGATGACAAAATATCTCCGAAAAGGCATGTCGGTCCCCAGTTTTGCCGTGACCAGA
>JAPLGF010000106.1 GCA_026390275.1 Candidatus Atribacteria bacterium | reverse complement strand
TGGACACCAGTGGTTCCACCAGGGTCTGACAGCGGTAACAGTGGCCCACCGAATGGGTATAAGGTTCAGTTTTCTCCAAATACCCCTGCTCCGTGAGAGCCTGGACGATCGCTTCCCGGCATTTTTCCCGGGTCAGACCGGCGTACTCACCGGCGGCCTTATTCATTTTTCCGTTTACATCAATCACCGAAAAAAATGGGAGATGATGTTTCCGCCCCAACTCAAAATCATGCGGATCATGGGCGGGAGTAACCTTCAGAGCTCCGGTTCCAAAGGTCTGATCCACGTAGTCATCGGCGATCACCGGAAGTGTCCGGCCCACCAGGGGGAGGAGAACTACTTTACCAATGTATAGGCGGTAACGGGGATCCTGGGGATTCACAGCCACAGCAGTATCCCCCAGCATGGTTTCTGGCCGGGTTGTCGCCACCACCAGCGCCTCTTCCGGGTGATTACTGAGAGGATAATGGATGTAATAGAGGTGAGAGGAAGTATCCTGGTACTCCACTTCCACATCGGAGATGGCCGTTCCACAGCGGGGGCACCAGTTCACGATATATTCCCCCTGGTAGATGAGCCCCTGGTTGAAGAGCTCGACAAAGACTTCCTTCACTGCCCGGGAAAGTCCTTCATCCATCGTGAACCGCTCTCTCGACCAGTCGCAGGAAGCACCCATACTTTTGAGTTGGTTCGTGATCCGGGCATGGTAGGTTTCTTTCCACTCCCACACTCGTTCCACAAACTTATCCCGACCCAAGTCATGGCGCGTGAGTCCCTCTTTGGCTAATTGTTTCTCCACCACGTTCTGGGTGGCAATCCCGGCATGATCGGTCCCCGGGACCCAGAGCACGCGGTACCCCTGCATTCGTTTCCAGCGAATCAGGATATCATGCAGGGTGAGATTGAGGGCATGCCCCATGTGCAGGAAACCGGTGACGTTGGGGGGGGGAATCACCATACAGAAAGGGGGAGCAGAAGAGTCCCTGGGGGGAGAAAAATACCCCTGCTTTTCCCAAAAGGTATACCATTTTGATTCCACATCGCGTGGTTCGAAAACGTGGGGAAGAGTAGTCGTGTTGTCCATCGTGTTCCCTTTCCCTTACGCCGGTTTCTCTTCCAAAAATTCGTCCAATCCGAAAACCGGGACCGTCTGGTTGTTTTTTACCATCTGATCATTGATGACAATACGCTTGATGTCTTTTCGGCTGGGGATCTCGTACATGATCTCGGTCATGAGCTTTTCCATGATGGTACGTAAACCCCGGGCACCAGTCCCCTTTCCCATGGCTTCGCGGGCAACCGTTCGGATGGCTTCCGGGGTGAAGACGAGATCCACCTTCTCAAGCTGAAGGAGCTTCTGGTATTGCCTCACCAAACAATTTTTGGGCTCGGTGAGGATACGCACCAGGTCGTCCTGGGTGAGGGAATCCAGGGCACAGGTGATGGGAATCCGGCCGACGAACTCGGGAATCATGCCGTAGCGGAGCAGGTCTTCCGGTTGCACTTCGGTATAGAGATTGGCGATCATTTTTTCTTTTTCCATTTCCTGGGCACCAAACCCAATTTTCCGGTCCTTCAGACGGGCAGCAATGATCTTATCCAAACCCACATAAGCTCCTCCGCAGATGAAGAGGATTTTCTCCGTATTCATCTGGATGAACTCCTGATGGGGATGTTTTCGGCCACCCTGGGGTGGGACGTTGGCAATCGTTCCTTCTAAGATCTTCAACAGGGCTTGCTGCACTCCTTCCCCGGAGACATCCCGGGTAATGGACGGACTTTCTGACTTACGGGCAATTTTATCAATCTCATCGATATAGATGATACCCTTCTCTGCCCGTTTCAGGTCAAAGTTGGCATTCTGCAGGAGGCGGAGCAGGATGTTCTCCACGTCATCGCCAACATAACCGGCTTCGGTGAGGGTAGTAGCATCGGCGATGGCAAAGGGAACATTGAGCATCCGGGCCAGTGTCCGTGCCAGGAGCGTCTTCCCGGAACCAGTCGGCCCCATGAGCAGGATATTACTCTTTTCGATTTCCACCTCGTCTTTTCCATGGGGGTAGATGATCCTTTTATAGTGGTTATAAACCGCTACCGACAGGATGACCTTCGCCCGTTCCTGGCCGATGACATACTGATCTAAAAATTTCTTGATTTCCCGGGGAGTGGATAGGGAGTCAAAGGTGAGTTCCGTCTTTTTACCTTTCTTTTCATCCTTGATGATCTCAGTACACAGTTCGACACACTCGTCACAGATGTAGACACCCGGTCCAGCAATGAGTTTGTTAACCTCGGACTGGGTTTTCCCGCAAAATGAACACTTCAAGCGGTTTTTCTCTTCTTCAAATCGTGGCATTGCTCTCCGAATCTCCCTTTTTCACTTTTTTCGGATAAAGGACCTGATCCACCAAACCATAGGCCTTCGCTTCTTCCGCGGACATGAAAAAATCCCGTTCGGTGTCGTTTTTGATCTTCCCAATCGGTTGACCGGTATGCCGAGACAGGATTTCATTCAATTTTTCCCGGATTTTTATCATCTCCCGGGCCTGGATCTCAATATCGGTCACCTGTCCCTGCGCTCCCCCCATCGGTTGATGGATCATCACCCGGGAATTGGGAAGAGCCAGGCGCTTGCCCCGGGTTCCTGCCGCTAAAATCACCGCTGCCCCACTCGCCGCCATCCCGATGCAAATCGTGGAAACATCCGATTTCAGATACTGCATGGTATCAAAGATGGCAAGGGTGGAAGAAACGGAACCACCGGGACTATTAACATAGAGATTGATGTCCTTCTCGGCATTCTGGGCGTCGAGAAAAAGGAGCTGGGCGATCACCAGGTTCGCCACCATGTCATCGATCTCCGTCCCCAAGAAAATAATCCGGTCTTGTAGCAACCGGGAATAGATATCATATGAACGCTCCCCTCGCGGGGTCTGTTCCACCACAATGGGAACCAGATAATTCAATCGGGGTTCTAGCATCAGGAAACCATCTCCTCTTCTGGATCTTCCAGTGCTTTCCACTGATCGAAGTTAATCGACTCCGGTACTTCCTTCACCTTGACCTTCGCCACCAGATCATTCAGAAGTTTCCGATTCTTTTGATTCTCCCGCATCTGATCCATTTTATCATTCCGTTTCAAAATCGACCTCACTTCCTCCAATCCTTTACCGGATCGTTCCGCCATCCGGTCCAGCTCCTGGAAGATCTCCTCATCAGTGACCGAAATATGGTTTTCCTCGGCGTATTCCTGGAACACAAAAATTTTCTTCAGGTTCCATTCTGACAGCTTCCGGAAATTCGTTTCCATGGCTGCAAAATCAGAATTGGTAAGCTCCATATAACGTTCCATGGTCATCCCATCTTTTTCCAGGTGTTCCTTGAATTCATCGATCTGATGAGTCACTTCATGATTCACGATGGGAGAAGGGATCGCGACCTCCGACTTCCGGCATAGGGCCACAACTGCTTCTTTCTCAAAACGGAGATCGGCCAGGTCTTTCGCATAGCTCCCCAGGAGTTCCTGAACCTTTTTCCGGAGATCATCCATGGTCTGATATTCTTCACCCATTTTTTTCAGGAATTCTTCATCACTCCGGGAAACTTCCTTGACCATGATTCCGAGAACGGTGACCGGATATTCCTCTTCATCTTTTCCATCGGTCCCCGGGAACATCACGCTCTTCTTCTCATTGAGCTGCATCCCCATCACGCCCCGGCCTACCGGGGATTTTTCATCGCTCGGATTGGCGACCACGGCGAACTCCTCGTCTTCCACCTTGACCTTGACGAGATCCCCTTCTTCCACGATTTTGTTCTCCTTCTCATTCCAGGTTCCCTTGGAACTGCGTAAACCATCGATTTCCTTTTCCACGTCCAATTCCCGGACTTCCACTCGATACTTCCGGATTTCCAGTTCCTCCGGATGGGCCAGGGTAACAGTTGGCTGTTCGATCACCGTCGCCTGAAAAATGAGAGGCTTCCCTTCCTCCACCTGTACCAGCATCAGGTCCGGTTCTCCGATGACCTGGAGTTTCTCTTTCCCGATCACTTCCTTAAATGCTTCCGGGACCAGATCTTTGGTTAAGGTCTCATTCAAATATTCCTTACTGACATGAGCGCGTAAAATCGCCCGGGGCGCATGTCCCTTCCGAAAACCGGGAACTACCGTCCGCCGGTTCACCTCCTGGAGGATTTTTTCCACTGCCTGCTGAACAGCCTCCTCCCCTATGGTGATTTCGTACTGGAAAACATGCTTCTCTTTTTCTTCTTTCTTAAACTCCACCATTGTCAATTCCACCTTTCCAAAAATCAGTAACCTGTGATCCGACCACCATGCCAGTTCCCGATAGCATCAGGGGATCAAAACAAATTGGCATCCACCACCGGGTAACAAAAAATATACCTCGATGCTCACACCCATCGAGGTATATCGGAACTCACTCTATCCTCATCGTGTCTTCCTATCGTTTTGACCCGGCACAAAAATACCGCAAAATTTCCTAAAAGTAAACACCCGGGAGATCGGATTATTCCAGTCAACAAAAAAATTCATCCATCCATGTGTTATCATATCATATCTTTTCTTTTTCCGGTACCGTCACCCCCCGGTGCTTTTTCTGACCCCGTTCCCTTCCTCTTCAAATTTAGTTAAAAATATCTGTCCCGAAAAACGACTGAATAAAAAAGACTCCCTACCGATACATTGACTATCCCTGGGATCGCCGCACCCCAGTGCGGCTTCTGTTCTCGTTGATCCACCATATTCATTTCATCTCCCTGTATCATGGAATGGGAGAGCAGAAATGGCCAATTAGCTTACCATAATCCACCAACGGAATCGACATCTCGACCCTGCAAGTCGTTGAGGACCAGTCATAAATCCATCTCATTATTTGAGAAAAAGAGGAGGTTGTTCTATGAGCAAACGGCTGAGATTCATCACCGGGATCGGTCTCTTTCTCTCGGTCTTACTGATCCTTGGTAGCATCGCGGCATGTTCGGCAACAAATATTCAACCTTCCATTCAGTCCTTCTCCGTCGATCTTCTCATTAAAAACGGAATGGTATACGATGGTTCTATCGCCAGCCCCGGGGTCATGGATATTGCCATTCAAGGCGATACCATTGTTACGGTGGGACATTTCACCGGATCGGCGAAACGAACGATTGATGCCACCGGCTTGATCGTCATTCCCGGTATCATTGACGGACACAACCATACCGATATGGTGTTTCAAATAATCCAGGATCAGTATCCCACCATCCCCGAGGGAGTGACTGGGAATTATGGTGCAGTCTACCAGGGTGTCTCCACGATCATCACCGGCCTTTGTGGTTGCGGCATTATTGATACCAAAGACTGGTTTGCTCAATTAACAGAGGTCAAGTTTGCCTCCAATGTCTATCATCTCATTCCTCACGGAGATTTGCGCAGATCACTCTTTGGCGAAAACCAACCGAAGAAGTTAAGCCCGGCCCAGTTGGAACAGATGAAAAATGCTCTGGAGAAAGAAATGGAACAGGGGGCATTGGGTTTGTCCACCGGCCTGGAATACGTTCCCGGCAGTATGTCCGATACGGACGAATT
>JAPLGF010000074.1 GCA_026390275.1 Candidatus Atribacteria bacterium | reverse complement strand
TTAAAAGACGCCGATACTGTTGTCTTCGACCGATTGGCTGATCGGAAAATACTGGATTTTGTTCGAAGTGGGACCGAACTTATAGATGTTGGTAAGACGCCTGGTTATCATCCTGTCTCCCAGGGGAGAATCAATGAGATTCTGGTTGAAAGGGCCCGGCAGGGAAAAAATGTGGTCCGGTTAAAAGGGGGAGATCCCTTTGTCTTTGGAAGGGGGGGAGAAGAGGCATTATTTTTGGCGAGGGAAGGGATTCCCTTTGAAGTGATTCCAGGAATTACCTCGGCAATCTCCGTTCCTGCCTATGCTGGAATTCCTGTGACTTACCGGGACATATGCTCGTCCTTTCACGTCTTTTCGGGACATGAGGGTCCAGGAAAAACGAATGACTTCGATTGGGACACAATTTCCCGGTTAAAAGGGACGTTAGTGTTTCTGATGGGGGTCAAAAATATGGATTTAATTGTTAGAAGCCTGATGGAGCATGGTAAATCCCCAGAAACCCCGGCAGCCGTCATAATGGAAGGTACTGGTGCGGGGCAGAAGACAGTTGTCGGAACCCTTTCAAATATTTTTAGGAAATCAAGGGATGAAGGTATTGAGAATCCGGCAGTGATAGTGATAGGCGATGTGGTTAAATTGCGACAAGAGTTGTGCTGGTTTGAGAAGAAGAAACTTTTCGGGAAAAGAATTTTGATAACCGGAATTGCTGATTCCGGATTGAATTTGGAAGCAACAAAAAATATAAACGGGGAAAACGACATTATTGAACCGAGGGAAAGGAATGGTTTAAACCAGCTGATAGAAGAAGGAGTGGATGTTGTTTTCTGTCCGACTATAAAAATAAACCTGGTTTCTGAATTTATCGATGAAATCCTGGATACCCTCCCATTATTTGACCTGCTTGTATTTACCAGCAAAAATGGAGTGGAAAGTTTTCGGCAGGCGCTGAGGAGGAAGAAGTATGATATACGAAGGTTAAGGGACATCAGGCTCGCCGTTGTCGGTATAAGGACGGGGGAAGAGCTGGAAAAATGTTTTCTTTATCCTGACATGATGCCAACAGATTACACCTCCCAAGCCTTACTAGAAAGACTCAAAAAAGAAAATAACATTAGAAATGTTGCTCTTATCACGTCTGACATCGGTGGAGAGAAGCTGGAGGAAGGACTGAAAAAGGGATAGTACGGTACCTTCTGAGCAGAGAAGGGGGAGATTGCTGAAGTGCATTTAATAAGAAGACCCAGAAGGTTGAGACTGAATACAACGATTCGAGAAATGGTGCGGGAATCAATGGTCGATGTGAAAGATCTCATCTACCCACTTTTTGTAGTACCCGGAACGGGAGTTCATCAGGAAGTGAGCTCCATGCCCGGAGTGTATCATTTTTCCATTGACAGACTGGAGGATGAGGTAAAAGAAATAGGCCATCTGGGTATACCAGCCGTCCTTCTTTTTGGGATACCCTCGAGAAAAGACGAGATAGGCAGTGAGGCTTACGATGATGCGGGCATTATCCAGAGGGCGGTTCGGATTATTAAGGGTGCAGTACCTTCCCTCATTGTTATTACCGATGTTTGCCTATGTGAATATTCCAGTCATGGTCATTGTGGTCTGGTGAAAAATGGAGATGTAGAGAACGATAGTACCGTGGAATTGATCGTCAGAACCGCTCTTTCCCACGCCAGGGCCGGCGCCGACATGGTGGCTCCCTCTGATATGATGGATGGGAGAGTGGGGGCAATAAGAAAACTCTTAGATGCTGAAGGATATGTAAATGTATTAATAATGGCTTATAGTGTAAAGTACGCCTCTTCATTTTATGGTCCTTTCCGTGTAGCCGCTGATTCCATGCCTCATTTCGGTGACAGGAAATCATACCAGATGGATCCGGCAAACTCCGATGAAGCGTTAAGGGAGGTAGCGCTTGATATAGAAGAAGGAGCCGATATCATCATGGTGAAACCAGCTCTGTCATACCTGGATGTCGTTTGGAGGGTAAAGGAAAAATTTCCTATCCCCGTAGCTTCTTATAATGTCAGTGGTGAATATGCCATGGTCAAGGCAGCTGCGAAGATGGGGTGGATTGATGAAAAGAATGTTGTTCTGGAAATTCTCACTTCCATCAAGAGGGCAGGTGCCGATCTGATCATAACATATTTTGCAAAGGATGTGGCAAGGTGGCTTACTACCCGGTCATGCTGAACATCAGTGGTAAAAGGTGCCTGGTGGTGGGAGGGGGACAGGTAGCGTGCCGGAAAATACAGAACCTGTTGACATGCGATGCCCTTATAACAGTGGTTGCTCCGAAGATCGACGAAGAAATTCGAAACCTTCAGGAGAATGGTTATATAAATGTTATCAGAAAGAAATATGAAAAGAATGATCTAGGGGGATACATTTTGATTGTGGCAGCGTCAGACGACAGGGATACAAACCAGCGGGTCGCTTGTGAAGCTCTTGAGCGTGAATTATTTGTGAATGTGGTGGATGACCGCGAACTTTCTTCTTTTATTATCCCTTCTGTTTTGAGGCGCGGAGACTTGACGATAGCGGTATCCACCAGCGGAAAAAGTCCCTTTCTCTCGAAGGCAATAAGGGAGAGGCTGGAAGAGATTTTTACCTGGGACTATTTAAAATTACTGGAAAATCTTGAAACAATAAGAGAGAGAATCAAAAATCAGAATATTCCGATGGAAGAGAAGGGCATTTTATATAAACAAATCATAAAAAAAAGTAAATTATTCTAATGTGTCCAGAACAGGTGTTTGCTTTTCACCACCTGTTTGTATCTTCTCTTATTAATTATCTTATATCCACCGCTTGTTTTTTTGTTTTTCTCTCCATTTTTACCGGTCTTCAAGGGACACAATGAAAGAATACTATCCTATTATGTTTATTCCTTTCTGTTTTTAGTTGAATTCAAATATACCGAAATGAGTGATATCATGCGTTCGGAAGAATTGTATAAAAGAGCAAAAAAAATTATGCCCGGTGGAGTTAACAGCCCGGTTAGAGCCTTTCGGGCTGTCGGTATCAATCCGCTTTTTATCAAGAAAGGGAGTGGAAGTTGCATTTGGGATGAGGAGGGTAGGGAGTATATTGATTATATGATGTCCTGGGGATCACTCATACTGGGACATGCCCACCCGGACGTGGTAACAGCAGTGAAAAATCAGGTAGAGTCCGGAACCAGTTTTGGTGCCTGTACAGAACTGGAAGTGATGATGGCAGAAAAAATACGAGAAGCATTGCCTGCGATGAAAATGATGAGAATGGTGAGTTCGGGTACGGAAGCTACTATGAGTGCCATTCGGCTTGCACGAGGTTATACCGGGAGAAATGTGATTGTGAAGTTTATGGGTGGTTATCACGGCCATTCTGATAGTCTTCTCGTTAAAGCCGGCTCAGGGATGCTGACTTTTGGTACTCCCGGATCGGACGGGGTTACGATGGGTACTGCAAAGGATACTATCGTTGCTCCCTACAATGATACAAGCATTTTAAAAGAGATTTTTACTCAATACGGAGAGCAAATCGCCGCTATCATCGTGGAACCGGTAGCAGGTAACATGGGTACCGTACCCCCGAAAAAGAATTTTTTGCAGGTTATCCGAGAACTTACCACTACCTATCATGCGCTTTTAATATTTGATGAAGTGATTACGGGTTTTCGGGTTTCCTATACCGGAGCTCAGGGATTATATGATATTGTTCCAGATTTAACGACCCTGGGAAAAATTGTAGGTGGAGGACTACCGGTGGGTGTATATGGTGGAAAAGATCACATAATGCATCTGGTATCCCCTGAAGGTCCGGTATACCAGGCCGGTACACTTTCGGGAAATCCTTTGACTATGGCTGCCGGGTTGGCAACTTTAAACATTCTATCGGAAAATCCCGAAATTTATCATGAACTCGATAAAAAAGCGAACCGGCTTTCTCGGGGTCTTCAGGATGTGATGAAGAATTCGGGTATTCCGGTTGTGGTAAACCGGGTGGGTAGCATGATGACTCTGTTTTTCAACTGCCAGGAAGTAAAAAGCTATGATGCCGCCCTGAAGTCCGATACAGATTTGTATTCCGAGTTTTTCAGAGCAATGTTGAAACAGGGGATCTACTTTCCACCATCACAGTTTGAGACCTTTTTTCTGTCTCTGGCCCATACTGATGAAAACATAGAAAGGACCATTGAAGCAGCCAGAAATGCCATTACATAGATCATACCAATTTGGCCAAGTCCTCTTTTCTTTAGTCCTGAACCTTGTCTGGTGATAAAAACCTTGTCCTCATAGGGGAAATATCCTCTTTTTTTAAGCCACTTATTTCTTTGAGGGAATTGATAAGGGGGATAATGCTGAATCGATACCATTCCATGGTGTTTTTACTATTCCCTTCAACCTTGCAGGTCAGAAAAAAGTCCTCGATGATATCTTTCCAAGGAGATTGAGTATCGGTGAGGTTCATGTTCCCTTGCCTCCTCAAAATTGAATTGGACAGGGAACGTCAAACCGGGGGATGGAATCGCTCAATGAAGGCTTTTTTTGTCCTGGTGGGCGAAGCAGGATTTGAACCTGCGGCCCCTTGCGTGTAAGGCAAGTGCTCCGCCGCTGAGCTATTCGCCCCCGTGACAATGGGATTATACCAGGAATGGAGAGAAAAAACAATCCAGTTTCTCATTACTGATAACCCATCACTTTCTTTGAGATTACCACCCCTTTACCGAACGAGGGTTCACCATGACAGAAAAAAGAGGTGATCCTCACGTCGTCCGGAAAAGCACCGGACTCCTCAGAATGACGGAGAAGGGTGCTTTTCCAACTCCATACCTCCCCCACTCAACATCATTATCAGGAAAGACTCATCTTCAGGATTTGGAGGACGTCGGATTCCCCGAGTTTCTTCGTTGTTCCTAATGGTCCTCGACTGATGGCATTATGGGCCATTTCTTCTAAGCGTTCACTGCCGATTTGGAGTTCCCCGAGTGAGACGGGAGCACCGATCTCGTGAAACCACTGCCTGGTTCTTTCAATACCGACGAGTGCCAGTTCCCCATCGGTTTTTCCATTACGGGGAATGTTCCATACTTTCTCGGTGAATCGTGCCATTTTGCCCGGGATAGCATCAAGGACGTATTTCATCCATTGAGGAAAAATGATAGCCAGACCGGCACCATGAGCGATATCGTAGATGGCGCTGAGCTCGTGTTGGATATTGTGGGTTGCCCAATCATCCTCCACACCAGTGGAAACGAGATGGTTAAGGGCAAGAGTTCCACACCACATGATGGTGGCACGGGCATTATAGTCATCGAGGTGGGCTAAAAGACAGGGGGTGGTCTCAATAATAGTTTGCATAATTCCTTCCGAGAGATGATCCTGGAGAAGAGTTTCGGGAGTGGGATGAAAGTACTGTTCAAATACATGAACGATCATATCCACGATACCATTGACCGTCTGGTCGCGAGGAACGGTGATGGTGTTTTCCGGATCCAGGATAGAGAAGGTCGGGAAGATGTGGGGATCCACTACTGCCCATTTTTGTCCTGTTTCATCGTTCGTGACCACCGCGTTATGATTCATTTCTGTACCGGTGGCCGCTAAGGTGAGGATGGTTCCCAAGGGAAGCATGCTGGTGGGTTGTGCTTTTTTGGTAAAGAAATCCCAGGGATCACCACCATAAAAAGCCCCGGCACCGATGATCTTGGAACAATCGATGACGCTTCCTCCACCCACCGCCAGGATGAGATTGATCTTTTCTTTTTTGCAGATTTCCACCCCTTTCCGAACACTGGTAATGCGGGGATTGGGTTGGATGCCGGACAACTCAAAAACTTCCAGATTCTCTGCTTCCAGGTTCTTTTTCACCCGGTCGTAAAGCCCGGATTGATGAATGCTCTTTCCCCCATAACTCAGGAGAATTCTCTTCCCGTACTTACGGCATTCTTTCCCTACCCGGTCCGTTTCTCCCTTTCCGAAAAAAACCCGAACGGGATTGTAAAACTCAAAGTTCTTCAATCATGACACCTCCTCGATAGAATAAAAAAAATGTGAATGATGACTGGAAAAACACTCACCCATTTAAAAATTCCCCTCTCGAGAGGTGGCGCGGAGCGCCGGGGGGGGGTGTGCCTTTCGAATAGAACTTCTCACAATCTCTGAAATTTCTCCCTGGTCGCGCCGCAGACGGGACAGGTCCAGGTTTCAGGGAGGTCGGCAAAACGAGTACCACTGGCGATTCCGGAATCAGGATCACCAAAGCGGGAATCGTAAATGTATCCGCAGACGGAGCAACGGTACCGCTCCAGCTCCATGGTCTTGGAGGATTCTTCGTGGTAGGTGGCGGCGGTACGCGGCACCTTGCCACCCTTCACGTCCCGGTAATAACCGTAGGTCATGGGTTCTGCTTTGTTCAGGTAATCGCATTCGGTGATTTCTCCTAAGAGAAGGATATGGGTCCCGGCATCGAGCTGGGAAATCACCTTCGCTTCCAGGTAGGCCACAGTGTGTTCATTGATCACCGGCATGCCATTTTTTCCCAGGAAATACTGGACCTGGGTCATTTTATCGAAGTTTTTCCCGGTTCGGAATCCAAAGAGGCCAATGAGCTGGAGAGGGGCCTCTTTATCCAGTACCGAAAGAGTGAAATGCCCACTTTTTTGTACCAGGGTACAGGTCAGGCTTTCTTTGTTGACACTGGCAATGACCTGGTTGGGAAAGGCAGTCACCTGAACCACCGCATTGATGATCAGTCCGTTGTATCGTCCCGCATCACCCGAACAAAGGACATACATCCCGCAATTCATACTAAAAAGGGCATCTAAGTTCACTCTCTATCACCGTCCTTTCCAGAATGGGACCAATTTTTTTTAAAACCACACCAGAACACTCAGGTCAGTTCTTTCCAAACCATGTCCGTACTTCCAGGTCGTTTTCACTCATGATTCTATTGTATACCATAGCTTTTTGAGAAAATCCAGAACAACTCCCCAATTCCCCGTTTTTACCCGACTCACGATTCATCATTCACTTCTCACTCCTCCCGGTCCTTACCAATTCCCCATCTTTTACGATTCACGACTCACGACTCACGATTCACGGTCCTTACCAATTCCACAATTCCACAATTCCACAATTCCACATTTTTACACGACTCACGGTCCTTACATGATAGTACTCTTGGATGAAAAAAATGGGATGAACCTCCCATGGGAATTGCCAATATTATATTCTACAATCAGCGTATTTAAGTAATAGGAAGGATGGCGTATGGTGTTCGCTGATGCCGTTGGTACAAAGCTCCAGACCATCAAGGTCTTTTTAGTCGACGACAATCGATTTTTCTTGGAAAGCCTCTCCTTTCTCCTCAGTCGTCAGAGTGATATGGAAGTCATTGGCACCAGTTCTCGGGCCCGCGGGACCATCAAGCTCATCGAGGATAACAACCCTGATGTCATCATCCTCGATTTTCGACTTCCCGATCGAGACGGTATTTCCCTCCTGGAAGAAATCAAATCCCACTTTGATATTCCTGTCATCATGCTCAGTATGTATGAGGAATATAAAGAGCGAGCCGTGCGAAATGGCGCCTTCGCCTATTTAGTAAAGGGTGAAGGTCTTGATGCCCTCTACCAAGCCATTCGTGGTGCCTATCGTTCCAGCCAGGTGACACCAGAAAAGCAGTGAATTGTGCCTGGCACTCAGTTATTAAGTTATTAAGTTATTTATTATGAGGTTTTGAGGTTTCTGAGGTTTGAGGTTTAAGGTTTCCGGTGCCTGGCACCAAGTTATCGACCCCCCAGGATGAATCAATCCCCACCCCTATAGAAGAACCATTCAGCGCTACTCCACCACCACCTTCTTCACCGTTTCTTCCGGAAGCCCAAAAAGTTTCTTACACTATTCTTACACCTATCTTCCAAATAGAAATAGAAATAGAAATAGAAATAGAAGAAGAAAAAGAACAGGAAGAGGAAAGAGGATGCCAGGGGGGAGGGGAAACCCTTTCGGCTGTCGCCGAACCGCTTTCGGTTTTAAAAGCGGGTTTCTGGTGCCTGGCACCAAGTTATCAAGTTATTGACCTGAAAAACCAGGGAGCAGGGGTGTGGAAGTGCTCCCTGGTTTTTTTTACCCCATACCCCAGAAAAACAATGATATTGAGTTTTCCCCCTTGCTAAAGATTATTTTGGAGACCAATCATCGTTTATTTACTTTCCAGAAAGAATAGGAACCACCGATATCGAAAATAGTACTCCTTTCCCATAGTACTCCGCGTTTCTCTCCACTAATCTATTTGCACAACTCCGAGAATATATGAATCTTCCGAAAGGGGAGGAATCAAATGTCAAAAAAGAATATTGTAATCTTAGCTGTGGTCTGTACTTCAATTCTCTTTCTCATTACCGGATGTATTGGCGGTGGCCAATTTGGAGCTCCTGGTACTGGAACAGCTACCATTAAAGGGCGAGTTGCATTGCCTAAACTCAATGGAGCGAATCCTCTTGCTTGCTATGTTGTTGCAGAGAGTAATCTGTTGATCACTGATGGAGAACCGCTCCCCAATGCCACGGTCATTTTGAAAGGGAATAATGGAAATGACTTAGTGACCACGACGAATGCCAAGGGTGAATATGAGGCCACTGGTGCGATTGATAGCACCTATGTTCTCTATGCCAATACAACAGGGACCAATGTCTGGGTGAAGAAAGCGATTACGCCGGTAGAGCAGGGAAAGGTCAATGACGGTGGAGAGGCGAATGCCACCACCACCGCCCAGGTTATTATCTACGAAGTGGCGGCTACCCTCTACAATGTGGCTGG
>JAPLGF010000040.1 GCA_026390275.1 Candidatus Atribacteria bacterium | reverse complement strand
TATATTTGGTTCTCTCGGACAGTGATGAGAAAAATCTGGAAATTTGTCAGAAGCTGGTACTGAATGAATTCAAGAGGCTTTATTTCCCAATTGGTACGAATGAGGAGTAGAATTGACTGGGGGACTTTCCCCTGGTTTCTTTTTTCCATACTGGTATTGGTGGCTCTCCTGGTTTATTTCTGGATTGTCCAACCATCCCATCTGGTTTTGTTTTTTCCGCCTCAGGAAGTATCCATTCCCATCAATAAAGATAGGATAGATATTCAGATTGAAAAAGCAGAGATCAGCCGGGTTTCCGAAACCGGGAAGGAGTGGGATTTTCGCACCCGGGATTTGCAAAAAGGAGAGAAGGATTTTTTTTTGAATGGAGTTGACGGCATTTTTTATCACGACAATAGCCCTTTGTACCGGGTTGAAGCCCAAAAAGGGCAGGTCCAGGTCGAGACCACCGATGCCTTGTTATCCGATGTCACCATGCTGGCAGTGAAGGGGGATGGTCAATTAACCGGCGATACCCTTCGTTGGATGGGAAATGAAAACTCCCTGAGAATGGAAAAAGTTCATTTGAAGAAAAAAGACCTGGAAATCAGTTGTGGGTATATCGTTTATAATTTAAAGGATAGACGGATGTTCTTAGAAGAAAATGTCATTATTAAAATAAAGGTTAAGGAAAAGAAATGAAAACAAAAAACGTGCCGTTCCTGCTGATTTTGGTAACCATTCTTTTTTGTTCTCATCCGGTCTTTGGTGTCAATGAAAAGTTACCCGGAGGCGAGGTCACCATCAAGACATCATCAGCCGAATATGATGAGCAGTCTGGTACCATCCGCGCCAGAGGTGAGTCGACCATTCAATGGAAAGGGGTGACCATGAACTGTCCTTTCCTGGAATTTGATACGGTGAAACAGGAAGCGAAAAGTGAAGGGGATATTAAAATCACCTGGGAAGAAAAAACGGTGATGGCAAAATCACTTCTCTACATCGGTAAAGAGAACCAGTCCCGGATGGATACGGTGAATGGGAAAGGGAAAGATCTCTACTTTCAATCAAAAAAAATGGACTTTTTTTTTAATACCGGAAAAATTCTTCTCACCGGAAATCCTCTTCTTCAGCTCCGTGGTTTTCAGCTTCTTTCGCAGCAGATCGAATACTCCTTAGACGTAAAAAAATGGCAGGCTTCCGCGGTATCCATCCAAAAAGAGGGATGGAAAGGGAAGGCTGATCATGCGTTGTACCAAGAAGGCATGGATTCTATTGTATTGGATGGGAATGCGCAGGTAGAAAAAGAAGGGAATCTGATGAAGGGGAAACAGATTCTGGTCAATCTCACCACTGGACAGGTGAAGGTGGAAGGAAATGTGGAAATCAACATCATGCCAGGCGGAGGAACCAAGAATTGACCAAAACACAAAACTGGCAATCTCTCTGTGGGAGGGGATTGGTGAAAGAATATGCCAAAAAAAGAATCGTTCACGAAGTGAACGTGGAAGTAAGAAGGGGGGAAATCGTGGGACTCTTGGGACCAAATGGAGCCGGGAAAACCACCACTTTCTATCTGCTGGTGGGTTTGATCCGTCCGACGGCGGGCACGGTATTCCTGGATTCACTGGAGCTCAACAATTATCCCATGTATCTACGGGCCCGGATGGGAATGGGATATCTCGCCCAGGAACCCTCTGTTTTTCGAAAGCTGAATGTTCAGGATAATATCGACCTGGTTTTAGAGATGCAGGGTTTGAAAAAGAAAGAAATTGTGGGTACCCGGGACCAGCTTTTAGAAGAATTCGGGATTACCCGACTTGCTCGTTCTTCTGCCAACCTCCTTTCCGGTGGTGAAAGAAGACGATTGGAGATCGCTCGGGCCCTGGCTACCAATCCATCCTTTATTTTGCTCGATGAACCGTTTACCGGGATTGACCCGATCGCGGTGGAGGATATCCAGGGTATCATCCGCTCTTTGGCGAAGAAAAATATCGGAGTTCTCATCACGGATCATGCCGTGAGAGAAACCTTAGCCATTACTGAACGGGCCTATATTATGCTTGAAGGGAAAATCCTCATTTCCGGAACTTCGGAAGAAATCATTGCCTCTGAACTCAGCAGAAAATACTATCTGGGTGAACGGTTTAACATGTAACGATGATGAAAGTCCTGGACCGGTACCTCCTCACCCAAGTGATACATAATTTTGGTTTTGGAGTCGCTCTCTTTGTCACCATTCTGACCGCTGGTGATTTTCTTTTTCGCATCACCCGACTCTGGCTCCAATCGAAAATTCCATTTTTTACGATTATTCAGGTTTTTCTCTACAGTCTTCCGTCCTTTTTGATATATGTTTTTCCCATGTCGATTCTTCTATCGGTCCTCCTCACGGTGAGTCGGATGGTGAGTGATAGCGAAGTCATTGCCATGAAGGCTTCCGGGATCAGCCTGAAGAGGTTTATTCTCCCGGTCCTTTTTTTTGCCATCTGGATTTGCATTGGTACAGTTTATTTACAGGAAGCAATATTGCCGACTTCCGCTCAGAATCTGCAGAGGATCATTGGGGGAGACTCCGTAACCAGCTGGTTATTTCAGGAAAATACCTTTTTTCGGGACCGGACCGATAAGAACAACGAACGTATTTTCTACGTAAAAAAAATTGATCGGGAGAAATCACTTCTCTCGGGAGTCATCGTCCAGGAGTACGATTCCCAGGGGTTACGGAGAATATTAAATGCCGATGAGGCTTTTTTGAAAAATGGGAAATGGATTTTTCTGAACGGGGTTATGTATGAAGTGGGACTGAGTGGAAACGTCGAACGAGTGGTCCGGTTTGAAAAAGAGGAAATCAAGACCGAACAGAGTATGGAAGATGTCTTGAAAAGCCAGAAAAACCCCCAGGAAATGAGTTTTGCCGAGTTAAAAAACTATATCACCCGGGAACACGAGAATCAGCAGCAGGTGTATCATCTCCAATTGATGCTCTGGCAAAAAACAGCCATTCCCTTCGCCTGTATTTTTTTCGCCCTGATTGGAGTTCCCCTGGGTATCGCTTCTCCGCGTTCGGGAAAGGCGGTCGGGATTGGGATGAGCATTCTCATCGTTTTCGGATATTATGTCTTGTTATCGGTGTGCGGTACCATTGCCGAAGGAGGCGGAATGTCCCCTTTCTTGGGAGCCTGGTTCGGCAATATTGTGACCGGGATTTCCGGTCTGGTCCTCCTTTTTGCGAAGGACTCAACTTTCGAAGTTCATTACTATCACTTTTTCTCTCAACCATGCTGGAAGACTATTCACAAAATGAGAGAGGAGCTCTTTCATCTTTTCTTCAGAAAGGGCTAAGAGAAAGATCATGGGAAAGACTTCTTTCACCGGGATCCCTTTCTCCTGGTGAATATTGCATTTCCGAAAAAGTTGGTTCAATTTGAACTCCTTAAAAAAGGAGGAAAACATCGGTGACCGGGTCCTTTCCTTTTCAAAATTTTCTAGTAGGATAGACATGAAGACCCCTCTCTCTTTTTGAGAATTGTTTATTCTCTCAGTCAATTCTACCAGAAAGGAGGGGGTGTTTTCATTAAAAAAACCCTTTAAAATCAAGGCTTTTTAGCATTTATTTTGGTGCGAAAGTCGAGTGAAGGAGAAGTACTGAGCATAAGGAGTTCACTATGGATTTTTCTGGTTTTCTGCTCATCATTTCCATCATCGTCATCAGTGGAGTCATAGCTTATCTCGGTGACGTCCTGGGACGACGGATCGGAAAGCAAAGACTTTCGCTTCTCAAACTCCGTCCCCGGTATACCGCCATTTTGATCAGTATTATCACGGGAGTGATCATTGCTGCCATCACTCTCGCCATCCTCGCGATTAGTTCTGATGGGGTCCGAACCGCTCTTTTTGGGATGAAAGAACTGAAGCAAAAATTGGAAACCCTCAATCAACAGGT
Organism: Candidatus Atribacteria bacterium; assembly: GCA_026390275.1. Classification (GTDB taxonomy): domain Bacteria; phylum Atribacterota; class Atribacteria; order Atribacterales; family Atribacteraceae; genus JAPLGF01. Next base: position 1,635 of record JAPLGF010000040.1, on the reverse strand, counting down.
GGCCGACCGGAACGCAGAGCTGGAAGAGGTACGGAAAGAAGCAGAAAATTATCAAAAGCGGATTACGGAGTTAGAACAAAAGGAAAAGGATCTTTTGGCTTCCCGGAAAGCCTTGGAAGATCAGGTGGAAACATTGAATGGGAACATCCAGGAACTCACCATTCAAAGGAAAAACCTCGATGCCGAGATCAAGTCACTGCAGCTGGAGCTCGATCGGTTGCGAACAGCGGTACTGGCCATCCGGCAGGGAGAGATCGTCTTTCAGGATGGAGAAGAGATCCTGCGGGGAATCATTTCCGGTCGAATCAATGTCAAAGAAGTAGAATCCTATCTCCTCAATATGATCAAGCGAGCCGATGATATCGCCGTTAAAGGGGGTGCTGGTCGGGATGTGACGATTCAGAGGGCAGTGTTTGTCATAGGAGATAATTTTGAACAAACGGTCGAGAAACTGGCCTCTTCCCGGGATGATTCCGTCGTGCGGGTGATGGTTTCCCTGAACACTCTCAAAGGAGAACCGGTCATTACCCGCTTTCTGATTGATGTAAACCAGAAAATATTTTCCAAGGGAGATCTGGTTTTTAACCGCCAGGTTGTCCTGGAACCCGGTCAAACGAATACTGATACCTTGCTGGCAGAAATTTTACAGGAACTCAATACCGTGGGGGTGAAACGAGGCATTCTTCCCCAACGGGAGAAGGTGGGTTCTCTCCCGGCTCTAAACCTCACGGAAACCAGCCGGAAGCTCAATGAAATGAAGGGTCCGGTTACCATCTCGGTGTATGCAGATAACGACATTTATACCATTGGTCCCCTCACCGTCCACTTAGATGTACGGGAAAAGGAAACTCCACAGGGGTAATGAGGCTAACGAAATGATGGTGGTCACGAAGATCACGCTGGAGCTCAAGGGAAGGTCGAGATCATATAACGAGGCCAAGGCGTAGGAACTCATCAGGGTGGGGGTGGCCGATTGGAGGATCATGACCTCCCGAAAAGTAGAGGAAAAGTGAAAGAGACGGGTGACGAGAAGAAAGAGGACTGGCAATACCGCCAGTTTGATCAACGAAGCGATGAGCAGGGGTTTGAGATTCTTGGAAACATGCTGGATGGACAGGGAAAGTCCGATGGCGACCATGATTATCGGAACTGTCGTACTGGCCAGACGCCCGATCGTTTGTTCCATGAGCGGGGGCAACTTGATTCCATTCAGAATGAGTGCTAAGAAAAAGGCGATGAACGGTGGGAGTTTCAGGATTTCCCATAGACTGGAAAGTGAAAAACGTCTGGTTTTGCTGTATAAACAAAATGCCACGCCAATGGAATAGACCGCTAAGAAATTCCCCATCTGGTCGAAGAAGATTGCTGGAGGAAGTGATTTCTCCCCCAAAAGCGCCATAATAAAGGGATACCCTAAGAAAGCGGTGTTGCCAAAGGCAGCTCCCATGGCAAAACTGGCGCTACTTTCCGATGAGAGTTTCAGGTTTCTTATTCCCAGAAAATAGGAACCCACGAAAACCAGGCTGATCAGGGTGAAGGCGACCGGGGGAATGATCCAGTACATTCTTTCAATGGGAGATGATTGGAGAGATTGGAAAACCAGGCAGGGGAACGAGATATAGAAAACAAACCGGT
>JAPLGF010000130.1 GCA_026390275.1 Candidatus Atribacteria bacterium | reverse complement strand
AAAAATATGATATTTAATTTGAGGAGGATTTTTATTTTAGGGGTTTATCCCAATATATTTTTCTCCTTAGAGGGGCGCCACACTCCGGGGAGATTCTGTGATGGGGAGATAGGGAGAAAAAAATTCTGTTTTACCATTTATTATTCAAGATTCACGGTGTTTCAGGATAGGTGGAGGAGGTGATAGGGAACCAATGGTATTTGAAGTCATGAGTTCAGAGAATATCACATAAACAAGGAGGAGTACGATTATGAGAAAGAAATCGATCATTTTCTTTTCCGTTCTGGTGATAGTTTTCCTGATCGTGGCGGGAGTTCATGCGGAAACCGGGAAAAAACTGGTTATAGGGCAGGTATTTTGGGGTCTCCATGACTCTTACCAGCAAGCCCATCAAGTGGCAGCCAAAGCTTATTGCGAATCGCTGGGGATAGAATATATCCCGATGGATGGTCAGATGAAACCGGAGGTGCAGGCAGCGGCTATGGAAGACCTGGTCGCCCGTCAGGTCGACGGGATTATCTGCCAGGCTTATGATCAGGCGGCCATGGAGGTTTCCATCGATGCGGCTCAAAAAGCCGGTATCCCGGTGGTTTCTTTTGTGAACGTCAGCTCGGGGCAGGTGAAATATCCCACCATGTTGATCGATGAGAAACAAGGAGCGATTGCCATGGGGGAATTGGCAGCAAAAAAAATCATGGAATATTTCCCCGGGAAAAAAATCAAAGTAGCCACCATCAGCGATCCTTCCATCGAATGGGCTCATGTGCAGAGAACCAAGGCCTTTATTGAGGGGATCCAAAAAGTCGCACCGGATGCAGAGTGGGTTTTCAACGGTGGCAAGAGTAACCGCGAGGTGGCCTATAGTACCGCTGAAGACATTCTTCAAAGCTTTCCCGATGTGAATATCATGTTTGGATATGATGCTGAAAATGTCCTGGGTTCCCTGGCGGCTTTTGAAGCAGCCGGGCGGGGCAATGCCAGGGACAAGGTGCCGGTTTCCGAAATATTTGTCGGAGTGGATGGTTCGGTCCCCGAACTGGTAAAAATTGCCAACCCCAAATCCGCTATGAAGCTGACCCTGGCTTTACAGCCCCAGAGCAATGCCCGCAAGTGCATTGATATGCTGCTCAAGATTATCAACAAAGAAATGGATATGTATGCTACTGACAAAAATGAGGCAGTGGTTTCGTTCATCGTCAATGGGTGGGACATGAGTAAAGAGGACATTGAAAAGTTTGTTAAAGACCAATGGGCGATCAAAGTTGATTTAGCCAAAGAAATCGGTCAATAAGAGGGCAGGGGGTGGGAAGGGAAGTTCCCTTCCCACCCCCTGTAATGGGAGATTGTCAGATGGATGAAAATATTCTCGAGGTCCGTCATCTTACCAAAAATTACCCCGGAGTGGCAGCATTGAAAGATGTCAACCTGGATATTCGAAGGAATACCGTTCACTGTATTGTTGGCGAAAACGGAGCGGGAAAATCTACCTTTATTAAAATATTGACCTGTGCCGAGGTGAGAAGCGGGGGAGAGATTCGGTTCCAGGGGAGAGATTTTAATCCTCGATCGATTCGAGAAGCCATGGATATGGGCATCAGTACCCTTTTTCAAGAACTCAACGTGGTGAATCAGCTCACCGTTGAAGAAAATTTAATCCTGGGAAGAGAACCAAATCGGTACGGTATCATTAAAAAAACCAATGAATCGGATCGAATATTTCAGCTCATCAAGGAGTTTGCGCCGGATATTCCCCTTAAAAAGAAAGTGGGTTTGCTCAGCTTTGCGGAAAAACAAGTCATTGAAATTGTAAAAACCATCGCGGTGGAGGCCAGTCTCCTTATTATGGATGAGCCCACCGCCGCTGTATCTGAAAATGAAGCCAAGCGCCTCTTTTCAATTATTCGTTATTTAAAGGAAAAAAATATCACCGTCATCTATATCAGCCATATTCTGGATGATATTTTTACCATCGGAGATCTGGTCACAGTTTTTCGGGATGGTGAGATTGTGGGGACCAAGAAAGTAGCAGAGATTACCCGGGAAGATCTGATTCGGATGATGATCGGTAAAATCACCGTGGATGAATATATCCCCCGAGCGGTGGATTATCAAAAAAAAGTGATCGAGGTGAAAGACCTCACCACCAATAAGCTGAGGAATATCAGTTTTAGTTTATATAAAGGTGAAATACTGGGGTTTTACGGCCTTCGAGGAGCGGGTAAAACCGAAATTGCCCAGGCTCTATTCGGGTTGGATCGGCTGATCAGCGGGGATGTCGAGGTTGAGGAAAGAAAAACCCGTTTTCGTATTCCTCAAGATGCGATGACCAATGGTATTGCCATGGTCCCCGAAGAGCGGCTCACGGAAGGGCTGATCATGAAGCTATCAGTTCGATCTAACATTTCCATCACCAATTTAAAAGCCCTTTCTGGTTTAGGGGTGGTTCACAACCGCGAGGAGCGTGCCGTTGCAAAGAAATATGTGGATGTGATGAACATCAAAGCCAAGCACATCGAACAAAAGGTTGCCACCCTGAGCGGAGGAAATCAGCAAAAAGTAGTGGTGTCAAAATGTCTGCATGCCGGGTCTATCATCCTTCTAATGGACGAGCCCACCCGGGGAGTGGATGTGGGCGCCAAGGAAGAAATTCATCGGATCATTCGGAATCTGGCTGAAAATGGAACATCAATCATTATTTTTTCATCGGAGTACCCGGAGATTGTGAGCCTCTGCGACCGTATCTACCTGCTTCGGGATGGTGAAATTGTGAAAGAAGTGAAAAATCAGGAAGCGGATCCAGAAGGAATTTTGCAGATTATCACCCGTGGAAAGAGGACTCATCATGAAAATAACCTTGAGCAGTAGCTTTTTACAAAAGATGGTGATTGTAGGGGTATTGATTCTGATCGTGGTCATCCTCTCCTTCCTTTCCAAGTCATTTTTGACCTTCACCAACCTCAACAACGTCACCCGCCAGGTGGCTTTCGTGGTTATCACTGGCTGTGCGGTGACGCCCCTGATGATTTCGGGAAACTTCGATCTATCGATTGGGAGCATCCTGGGTCTCACCGGTATGCTTTCGGCTTTTTTTGTCACGCTGTCGATTCCCCTCTGGTTATCAATCGTGCTTTCCATCCTGGTTGGAAGCGGTATCGGTCTTCTGAATGGACTGATGGTGGTGAAGTTGAGGATTCCATCCATCATCGCCACCCTGGGAACCATGTATGCAGCTCGAGGTCTGGCCCTGGTTATTACCGGTGGTAACAGCATTCATATGGGATTGGGAGAAAAATTCATTCTCCTGGGCCGGGGATACCTGGGTGGGATTCCCATCACTTTCCTGATCATGGTCCTGACCATTCTTCTTTTTTATTTTATTGAAAGTAAAACTATCCTGGGCCGTTATACCTATGCGATCGGTGGGAACAAGAGAACTGCGCTACTATCGGGGATCAATGTGGGATCGATAGTGATCTTTCTTTATCTCCTGGTGGGATCATTGACCGGTTTTTCTGGAACTTTGATGGCTTCCCGGCTGGGAGTGGGGCAGCCCATGGTGGGAACCGGTTTTGAATTTGACGTCATCGTTGCCGTGGTCCTGGGAGGAACCAGTATCGAGGGAGGAGAGGGGTCGATATTTGGGATGTTGATCGGTGCCTTTATCGTTGGTTTCATCGCCAATGGCCTTAATTTGCTGGGCATCCATTCCTTTTACCAGAGCATATTGAAAGGAGTGGTTTTGGTGGGCGCAGTTCTCCTGGATCAAAAATTCAAGGAAGGGATTGCCGATTAAAAGGGATAAGGAATATGGATAAAAAAGCCTTTCATCACCGAATCGCCTTTGGAGTGTGGTTGAATGATTTTCGCAATGAGCCGATAACCAGCCAGAAATGGCCGAGCGTAATTATCGATCAACAAACCATAAGCGATTTTCAACAAACCATGGGATTTATTCATCGGGCGGGTTTTACGGCCATCGATCTTTTTGGACTTCTAACCAATCGCGATTGGCCTCAGGATATTGAGAGGGTCATCAGTTCTGATAGAAAAGTCCTGGTTGATCGTCTCATCGAAACAATCCACTCTCATAACTTAGAGCTGATTTATGGTCTGGGAGTCTATAGCTGGGGATTTGACACCATCATACGGAATAATCCTGAAGTTCGAGGCACCAATCTTTCAGCCATGTGTGGGTCTCGAGAAAAAGCCCGGGTATTGATGGAAAAAGTGATCGATTTTGTGGGAGAAAATTTTGCGGTGGATGGCTATCACCTGGAGGTGGCCGATCAAGGACGCTGTCGTTGTGAGGATTGCAGTAAAGAAGACGATATTGCCTATTATAACCGTTTGAACCAACAAACTGCCATCTATATCCGAACCCGCTGGCCTGAAAAGTTATTGCTGGTCAATACCTCTGGATACCTCCCCTGGGGTGATTGGATCCCAGCCGAAGACTTTCATTCGGTTTTCGACCTGGGGCGAACCATCGATATTTTCATCGATGGCGGCAACCACGGCCAGTTTATTTATGAAAAGGATCGTCAACAATTCATCGCTCAGCTTCCCTGCCAGTACGGTACCTCGGGGGGATTTTGGATTTATCCCCCCCAGCGATGGGACCGGCTCCGCTGGTTTCTCCCCTATTTCCTGAGATCGGCTGCCCATCTCCGTCAACTCTATTGGGACGGAAGCCGTTCCTGTGAGCTCTATCTCGGTCCTTTGAATAATCCTGGTACTGAGGTGACGCTCTTTTGTTTGGGTCGTTTTCTTCAGGATGTCGATCAAAAGCCCCTGGATCTCCTGGAAGCAGCGGCTGAGGAAATCTACCAGATCCATAATCCCAGGCAACGGCAAATCTTCGTTGAACTTTTTCATGATGCCGAAATGGCTTTTTTTAACCACTCGTTTCCCCATCGGTTGACAAACCTACCGGAAAAGTATTCGGATGGTATTGATACCCTCTTCCAGTGGTCAAAGGTACATCAAGAGCGGGCCATACCAGGTGAATTTTTTTTGGATTCGCTCCTTGGCGAGTATCCCCCTTTTCCGGTCTATCTGGCATTGCATATGAACCGGGAGGGGAGGCTTCGGTATCGAAAAGAATTGGGGAAGCTTCTTAAAATGGCGAAGAGTTTATTAGTGATAGGGGGGGAGAGCTGGTATCGAATGAGGTCCATTGAGCGATGTATTCAAAATGTTATTCAGGATCTGGATATGATTCATGCGATTCCCGAGCTCAATATTTAAACAGAAATCAATTCCACTATTCTTCATTATACCCTCTTCATTTTATGCTTCCAGCCCGGGAAACTTCAGGGTCAGGGGAGAGATATGGTACAATAAAAATCAAGCATTCATTGAATTCGAACAGGAGGGAATGATATGGATAAAAGACTCTATCGTTCACGAACGGACCGGATGCTGGGTGGAGTATGTTCCGGTATTGCAAAATACTTTGAAGTAGATCCGACAATTATCCGTCTACTAACCGTCGCGCTCCTTTTCGCCGGAGGGGCCGGTATCGTTGCCTATATCGTTGCCTGGGTCATCGTCCCGGAAGAACCACGGGAACAGGAAGAGCAGGATGAGAAAACCATTGAGGTGACTCCGGAAAAAGTGAAAGCCGATGAGGTCAGGCGGAGCAGGAACATGGAGCTCCTGGCCTGGATCCTGGTGGTTATCGGGGTGATCTGGGTCGCCCGGTATGTTTTTTCCTGGTGGTTCCCCTTTTTACCCGGGTTTGGGAGATATGCCGTTCCAACTTTTCTCATCATCGTCGGTATCATGATCCTCTTTGGCCGGAAACGGTAAAGACTACGCTGAAAATGACCCTCCTCAAGGAATCTCCCCCCCTTTCCTTTTTTCCCCTTGCCACCCAACGGGGGTTAGCCCCCCCCTCCTACCCGGGGAAAAGCAGGGGCGAGAGGGGAGGGTATTTTCATCCCTTGAAGGCGCCAGAGTTGGGTCCTGGCATGGGGGTCTATTCACTCCTCACTGCGTTTCCCAGATTGAATTCCACGATACCGAAGAAGGAGGGGGCTAAAAAAGTACCGGGAGTGAAAGCCCATCCGCTGAATTCCTCGTTGGTGAGGGCAGTACGGTTAAAATTGATACCCCAGCGTTCTCCTTCCTGCGGTGGTCGGGAGGAGACATCGGAGAAAGGGAGGGAGAGCTCCACGGTCCAGGTGTCTCCGTTCCGCGCGGTGGCTGCTTTCCAGTTACCATTCCAGGAAGCTCCCCTGATGGAAGAGCTGTCGTAGAGGGTCCCCAGCGCATTCACGGCAAAGTGGTGGTAGAAGCTCCTGGTCAACCCCGGGTCCAGGAAGAGTTCCACCGAGTCATCGTAAAAAACCGGACCGTCACGGTCCACAATGGTGGCCTGGGTCTGCGATTGGGGAGAATCAAGAATGGAGAAGGCGATGTAGAGATTGGTCTGATCGTAACAGAGGGCAATTTTCGTTTGTTTGGTCGCCTTTCCTTCCCCGGTGATCAGGGTAAAATCATTCTGCCATTCGGCTGCTGACCAGGTAGGATCGTCCAAAATGCCATCGATCTGAACTGGATGAGAAGTGAAGAGAGCAGGGATCATCCGGGGATGAGGTGCCCGGTAGGAGATGGGACGAGAAGTATGTTGGGCAATTTTTTCTTGCAGGAATGAACGGTTGGGAGCCAGAACGGAATCCTGAAAGGGTCCGCTCAAGAGATTTTTCAGGATGGTTTCATTGAGGTGGGGATAGGCAAAAAGAGCTTCGCCGGCTGAACCAGATTCCCGGGCGATTTCGACCTGGCGTGAGAGATCAAGGGGATCTTTCGTTTGAAAACCCTGCAGTCCCGCGTAGACAGGTAGATTGTCCTGGAGAAAGTTTTTCACCCAGACCAGGAGTCCCTTCATTTCATTGGCCCGGGAACTATAGGTCATGGGCACCAGGACATCGATCAGGCGTTTCTCCGCCCATTGTGGCCAGTCTTGGAGGAATCCCGGGTTGAGTTCGATGGGCATGCCGCGCGGTATCACTGCGCAGGAGACGATGATTCCCGGTTTGAGGTGATGTGCTTCCTGGGAGAGGAGAGAGAGGAGATTGGTCACCGCCTCCGCCCGGAGGCGATTCCAGGCCCGAAAGGTTTCCGGATCTTTGAGCGGATCGAGCTCTGCCGGGTCCACTCCGTGAGATGCCCGAAAAGAGTCCCGGTGTTCCGGGGCGTAACAGGTATCGGCGAGGGTCGGGTCGGGGAACCGCAGGTAATCAAAGAGGATTCCATCCACATCGTAGGCATAGATCACCTCCCGCACCAGTGATCGGTAGAAGTCTGCTATCCCGGGATGCATGGGACAGGCCCAGAAAAAGTGATTTGTTCCCTGGATATAACCAAACGTTCCGTCTTTATTTATAGCTCTCCATTGAGGGTATTTTGTTAGTATGGGACCGGGGGTGTTCAACCCCACGTAGAACATGTCGAGCCAGGCATGAACCTGCATGGAGCGGCGATGGGCTTCCTCGATGAACATTTGCAAGGGATCGACCACTGCCTGGCGAAACGTCGCCATCTGGGGAGAAAGACCTTGTGATGCCAGGATTGGTGAAGGATAGATGGTTTCCCCCTGGTAGAATGTTTCCACCAAAACGGCATTAAAATGAGCGTGTTGAAGTCTATCCAGTAGGTCCTGGATTCCTTTTTGGGTGGAGGGAATACTTCGTACATCCACCCAAACTCCCCGGAATTCCGGTTTCAGGGAAGCGTCGCCCTCCTTTGCCAACCAGGTGAAGAGAATGAAAACCATAAAGAAAACTACGATGCTTTTTTTCATATCATCACGACCTTGTAGGATAATTCTGATTCTGTATTATAATACTATGAATAGGTAGCTATAGATTGACAATCTGTTTATTCATTATTTCTTTCCGTTCGGGTGTTCCATTCTGGTGGATAACCGGACGGTGGCCGCGACGCTGGGAGAGATGGCTGCTCTGGTCATGGAGAGTCTGTTTGGTTCTGAATTTTAAACCTGAAAGACAATGATAAGGGAGGATTCGTCATGGAAAAAATTGGATTTGGGGTTATCGGTGCGGGGATTTGGGGGGAATCACATGCCCGTATTTACTCCACGGATCCCTCTGCCACGTTGGTGGCAGTCTGTGATACGGTGGAAGTAAAAGCCAGAAATATTGCCCAGAAATATGGAGCGAAGCGGTGGTATACTTCTGTTGAGAAAATGATGAAAGATCAGGAAATTCAGGCGGTGGGAATTGCCACTCCCGACTTTGCTCACCGGGAACCGTTCATTGCCGCTTGTGAGGCTGGAAAAGACATTCTTTTGGAAAAACCATTAGCCACCAACGAAGATGACTTGCAGGCCATGAAAACGGCATACAACCAGTCAGGAGTCCGGGTGATGGTCGATTTTCATGCTCGCTGGAATCCTCCTCTGGTCATCGCCAAGGAGAATATTGACCAGGGAAAACTCGGTCAGATCATCTCCATGTATTACCGGCTGAATGATACCATTTATGTCCCTACCGGCATGCTCCCCTGGGCGGCGAAATCATCCATCCTCTGGTTCTTAGGGAGTCATACCGTGGATACGTTACGTTTTCTTTCTGGTAGCGAAGTGAAAAGGGTTTACTCCGTGTCCCGCTCCGAAGTATTGGTCAAGATGGGAATCAAGGTGCCGGATATCTATCAGAGTATTCTGGAATTCGAAAATGGGATGATCGCTACTATCGAGAATAACTGGATTGTTCCCAACACCCATCCCAACTGGAATGATATCAAGCTCAATATTCTGGGGAGCAAAGGAATGATCAACATGGACCTCACCAATAATCAGGCCTTTGAGCGGTACTTAGAAGAGAAGAGTGACCACCCCGATATCCTGGTGATGCCCATGGTTCATGGAAAACCCATGGGGTTTGCCCATGAGAGCATCCGTGATTTCATTCAAAAAATCCGAACGAAAGAGGAATTCATCGCCAGCTTCGAAGATGGTTTTCGGGTAAGCCGAACCGTTCTGGCCATCATGGATTCCGCTTTGTCCCGTACGCCGGTGATGGTAAACCTGAAGTAGAAATAGAACACATCACTCACATTTTTATAAGAGGGGGGTGAAAGGGGAGAAAAGAAAAGATTCAGGAAAGTCAGTAGAAAAAATAAGGAAAAGGGGGATGAAACATGCGTAAATGGATAATGCCGCTCGTGGTGTTATTGGTGCTCTCAATGGTCAGCATCGCCATGGCAGAAATGCCGGCGGATGTGGCCACCTGGGCAAACATGATCAAAGAGAAGTATGATGGAACAACCATCACCTGCGCTTTTGTACCACATCCCACCACCGATGCCATGCAGGGAATGGTGGATGAGTTCACCCAACTCACTGGAATCAAAGTGAGATGGGATATCATCGAAGAGGGTTTGCTCCGCCAGAAACTCCTCATGGAACATGAATCCAAGACTGGCGTTTATGATGTTCTCCTCATCGACGCCTTCAATATGGCGGAATACTTTCCCAGCGGTGTGGCGGCTGATCTGAAACCACTCCTCGACGATAAGAATCTCACCCCGGCCTGGTATGATTATGAAGATATTCTTCCGGCCTATCGGGATGGGATCGGGAAATTCAACGGAGTCACCACCGGTATTCCAGTGGCAGGAGAAACCCGTTACGTGGGATATCGGACGGATCTGTTTGAGAAATATGGTCAAAAGCCACCGGAGACCATGGACGATTTCCTGACCTTAGCCAAGTTCTTTAAAGGGAAAGAAAAAGACCTCTATGGTGTGGCCATGAGAGCCCAGAAGGGGATTCATTTTGCCTCTGGCTGGCTCACGGTCATGTATCAGCTGGGTGGACAGTTCTTAGATCAGAAGACCTGGAAAGTCTTGGTCAACGATCCGAAGACCATAGCATCTCTCGAATACTACGTGGATATTCTAAAGCAGGGACCTCCGGACATCGGCGTGTACACCCATGAAGAAGCGGTTTCCGCCTTCACCTCCGGACGAACTGCCATGTGGTTTGACTCCACCGCCCTTACACCTTGGATCACCGATCCGACCAAATCCCAGATCACCGACAAGCTGGGCTTTGTTCCTCCTCCCAAGGGACCGGCTGGGGCTTATGGCGTTCTCGCTGGCTGGAATGTGGGGATCTCCAGTGATGTCGATCAAAAACGGAAAGAAGCGGCCTGGGCATTCATCGTCTGGATGACCAGCAAGTATAAAGCGAAAGACTACGTGACCCGGGGTGGGACGCCGGTTCGAAAATCCATCTACAGTGATCCGGAACTGGTACAGAAGAACTGGACCTTCCCGATTCAGCTGGCCTCGCTTGATCGGGCAGCCAACATGGTGAAAGATGGAATCATGTGGCTTCCTCCCCATCCAAAATTGATGAAGGTATTGGAAGTGGTGGGTTCTTATGGTTCCGATGTCCTGGTGGGAACCATGTCAGCCAAGGACGCGCTGGATAAGGCACAGATTGACTGCGAAAAGATCATGGCTGAGAAATAATCAATCGGAATCGGGAGAGAGTGGTTCTCCTCTCTCCCGATTCCGGGAGAAACGAATGAAAAAATCAAAAGAACATTATGCCTTTATTCTTCCTTCGCTCCTCACCCTGGTGGTTATCGTCATATTTCCCACCATATTCCTCTGGTATGTGAGCTTTACTAATTATGATCTTACCATGGGCTGGTCGAAACGTTCACTGGTGGGAGTGAGTAATTTCGCCTATCTGGCTTGGGAGGATAAAGATTTCTGGCATTCCCTGCGGATAAGTCTTCTGTTCATGGTTTTCACGGTGGTTCTGGAATTTGTGCTCGGTTTGGCCATTGCCCTTCTCTTTAACCGTCGGATTCGAGGGAAACGGCTCTGGATGTCATTTTTAATCATTCCTATGGTGATCACGCCTACCATCATCTCCCTCATCTGGAAACTGATGATCAATACCGAGTATGGGGTTCTGAACTTCATACTTTCCTGGTTTTTGATTGGGAAAATAAACTGGCTGGGTTTCGAAAATGCGCACTGGTCGGTGATCATGGTGGATATCTGGTCCTGGACTCCCTTCGTGACCCTGATCCTCTACGCCGGGCTCCAATCTCTCCCGCAGGAGCCATATGAAGCGGCCATCGTAGACGGAGCGACCCCCACCCAGGTTTTCTATTATCTGACTCTTCCTCTCCTTCGACCCATGATTCTCATCGCCGTTCTCCTGCGATCCATTGATTCCTTGAAGATCTTTGATGTGGTCTATGGTTTAACCCAGGGAGGACCCGGAAACTCCACCGAACTCATGAGTATGCACATTTACCGGCTGGGTTTCCAACACACCAACTGGATCGGTCGTGCTTCTGCCAATGCCATCGTTCTCCTGGTGATCATTACTTTCTTCACCACCATATTGCTCCGTATCATGAGAAAAAGCACCCGGGAGGGGTTCTAAGTGTCGATTGCCTACTCCAGAAAAAAGAAAATCAACGGAATCATCCTGGATATCCTGATTGCCCTGGTGGTTTTTGCCTGTGTGTTTCCCTTTGCCTGGATGGTTATGACTTCCATCAAGACCCGGGTTCAAACCATCAATCCTGCCATCTGGATCTTCAGACCCACCCTGGAAAACTACCGGGCTATTTTCCAGAAACGGGATCTCTTCCTCTATATCAAAAATAGCCTGGTGGTCGTGGTTTTCACCACCGTTATCTCGATTGCTCTGGGAACTTTCGCGGCTTACGGTCTGGCCCGTTTTCAGTTTTCCCGAAAAGAGGATGTTGCTTACTGGATTCTCTCCCTGCGGATGCTCCCTCCCATGGCGGTAGTCATCCCTTTTTTCCTCTTCGGACGTTTTTTGGGCCTTTTAGACACTCACCTGCTCCTGATTCTCGTTTATTTAAGCTTTAACATTCCCTTTACCATCTGGATGATGCGGGGATTCATCGAAGATATTCCGAAGGAGCTGGAAGAAGCCGCCTGGGTGGATGGATGCTCCCGTTATCAGGGGCTTCGAAGGATCATCTTTCCCCTCATCGCTCCCGGTATCGCCGCCACCTCCATTTTTTGTGTCATTCAGTCCTGGAACGAATTTGCCCTGGCTTTCTTTCTCACCAGCTTTAACGCCCGTACTGTTCCCACCACCGTGACCTTTTTTCTCTCGGTTCTGGGGGTCATCTGGGGTGAAATGGCATCTGTCGGTGTCATCGCTACCATCCCGGTGCTCATCTTCGCTCTCTTCGTTCAGAAGTACCTGGTTCGTGGCCTCACCTTTGGAGCGATCAAGAGCTGAGGAAGGCAGGGAACAGTAATGAGTAATGAGACCCGGTGCACTTGAATATCGGCTGGTCCCGGGATAGAATAGAGGAAGAAGAGAGAAATTTTCCTGGAGGATGATGATCATGACCAGTGGAACCCGGATGGTTACCTATTCAGCACTGGCGGTGGGTCTGGTAACAGTTTCCACCATGCTGCTGCGAATTCCGATCCCCCAGACGAAGGGATACATTAATATCGGGGATGCTGCCGTTATGGCCATCGCCATGCTATTGGGGCCAAAAATTGGGGGGATCGGGGGTGGTTTGGGATCGGCGCTGGCGGATATTCTCTCCGGTTATCCCCACTGGGCGCCATTCACCCTGGTTATCAAAGGATTGGAGGGGTTAATCGTCGGTCTCTTTGCTTCGAAACAAACCAGATTCTTTTCTCGACTCCTCATCCTCATCCTCGCCGGGGTGGAGATGGTTGGTGGTTATTTTCTGGCGGAAAGATTCCTCTACGGATTTGGTGCCGCGGTGGTGGAATTACCCGGGAATCTTTTTCAATCCGGAAGTTCCATTGCCATCTCCCTGGCATTTTATTATGCTGTACAGCGATCCTTTCCGGCTCTCACTGGAGGAACGGGAAAAATGTCCTGGTAAATAGAAAAGGGAGCGAATTGCTCCGCTCCCTCATATATGCCCAGCAGAAAATTCGTTTGCTTTACTCTTTCTCAAAAAGGTCCTTGCTCGCCCCGCACACCGGACAGACCCAATCACCAGGCAGGGTTTCAAATGTAGTACCGGCCTTCACTCCCCCTTCGGGATCACCTTTTGCTGGATCATAGACATATCCACATACCGAGCAGATGTATTTATCCATAGCCCTGCCTCCCTTGTGAGAAATCTTCACTGCATTGTATCAGATAACCAGGCCATCATACCAGCGGGCTGGTGCCGTCAAGGGGAAAACAACATCATTTTCAGGGGGGAGGGAGATGGAATTATTGATATTTTAAGGAGGTGGTATGGAGAAGGGAATAAAAGTGTGGGCGTAGTTTCCATTCTATTACATTGCTTATATAAAAGGAGTGGGAGAATTCATGAAAGCGAAAAGTTTGTTTATGGTTTGTGGTGTGGTGCTGCTATTCACGCTGCTTCTCTCTTCGGTGTGTTTAGCCGGGAATAAGTATGTCTTTGCCTGGATTCCCAAGGCGCTAAACAACCCGGTGTTTGAACTGGGGAAGACTGGAGCCTTCCAGAAAGCGAAAGAGTTGAGCCAAAAGACCGGGGATCAGGTCGAAATCTTCTACGTCGCCTCGGTCGCTTCTGATGCCGCTGAACAGGCTCGGGTGGTGGAAGATGTCATTGCCAAAGGGGTGAATGGCATCGGCATTTCCTGCAACGACCCCACCGCTCTCAACGATGTGATTGATAAGGCTGTGGCAGCGGGTATCCCGGTGATGACCTGGGATTCCGATTCTCCGGAAAGTAAGCGCTTCACCTACCTGGGGGTGAGCAACTTTGACGGGGGAAAAGCGGCTGCGGATATCCTGATCAAAGCCATGGGAACCAAGGGGAAAGTGGCTCTACTCACCGGAGTTCCGGGGGCCATGAATTTGGAGGAGCGGATCCGGGGGTTTAAGGAAGGGATCAAAGCGTACCCGGATATCAAGATTGTCACCACCGTGGCTTGTGATGACGATATCAACAAAGGGGTGCAGGTGGTGGAGGAGACCATGCAGGCCAATCCGGACCTCAATGGCTGGTTCTTCGTCGGTCTCTGGCCACTCTTTGCGGAACGGGGATCAATGCCGATCTGGGAAGGAGGGGCCAAAGCGGGGAAGGTGAAAACGGTTTGTTTCGATACTCTCCCGGTAGAGCTGAACCTCTTGAAAGATGGCTATCTCTCAGGCCTGGTCGGCCAGAAGTATTGGGGATGGGGTTATGATACCGTCCAGATGCTCTATGACTACCTCGTGAATAAAAAGACCTTCGAGAAGTGGACTGACTCTGGAATGGATATCGTCACCGCCAAAAACGTGGAGGCCATGGCTGAAGCCTGGAAAACCCAGGATTTCACCAAACCGCTTCCCCCAGCGTTCTAAAGAAAGCAGGTTGAACATATTCCCTTTCCCTGCCTTTCCCCGCGGTGGGGAGAGGGAAAAAAATGGTCGGTGAAGAAAGGTGAGAAATATCGAGGAATTGAACAATCCAGATTGATAAAGGAGTGGAGGTCCCATGAGCGAAAGTTCGGATCAATCACCTCTCCCCACCGCTGATCGATCTCCTTCCATGGGTCAACGGTTATTGAAAAATCAGGTCTTCACGATTTTCCTCATCCTTCTGACCATGGTGGCTTTCCTCGGTATTTTTACCAGTACCTTTCTCACCGCTACCAATATTTTTAATGTCCTGCGGGCTTTCTCCTGGATTGCCATCGCGGCTTTCGGTCAATCCATGGTGGTGATCGGAGGAGGGATCGACCTGTCGTGTGGTTCCACCATGGCATTTGCCGGAATTACTGCTGCCATGCTCATGGTGGTAGGGGTCAATGTCATTCTTTCCATCCTGATATCCCTGGGGATTGGAGCCTTTTTGGGATTTCTCAATGGGGTCATGGTGAGTAAAACCAGGCTCCCCCCTTTCATTGCCACCATGGGGATGATGAGTATTCTGCGGGGATTTTGTTATGGTCTCACCAATGGATGGCCGGTACGGGACCTTCCTCGCAGTTTTCTCATCCTCGGTCAGAGGGATCTGAATATTCTGATCTGGAAAGTCCCTCTTCCCGCTTTGATCATGATTTTTCTCGCCTTTATTTCCTTTATCTATCTTGGTAAAACCAAGGTGGGGTACCACATCTATGCCGTGGGGGGAAATGAATATGCCGCTTCCCTCGCAGGAATCGATGCCCACCGGGTGAAATATGTCATTTACACCCTTTCTGCCCTGTTCGCTTCCGTGGGTGGGATCCTCATGACTTCTCGCTTGGGAGTGGCGGCTCCCACCGC
Organism: Candidatus Atribacteria bacterium; assembly: GCA_026390275.1. GTDB lineage: Bacteria > Atribacterota > Atribacteria > Atribacterales > Atribacteraceae > JAPLGF01. Next base: position 2,578 of record JAPLGF010000130.1, on the reverse strand, counting down.
CGCCCAGGGGTATGAGCTGGATATCATTGCTGCGGCAGTGATTGGAGGAATCAGCTTAGACGGGGGGGAGGGAAACGTATGGGGGGCACTCATTGGGGCAGCCATCATGCAGATATTACGTAATGCCCTGGTGCTCATGGGCTTCCCGGCTTACTGGCAACCCTCGGCAATTGGCGCAGTCATTATCGGTGCTGTGATGATCGATCAGTATCGGAAGAAGCGAGGGTAAGGGGGTGAATGCCATGAATGAGTCGCAAGTCATGGAAAGGACAGTGTCGACAGCAGTCCAGCCCATTCTGGAGTTGAAGGGAATCTGTAAATATTTTGGGGGGATTCACGCCCTCGATGGAGTGGACTTTGACGTGTACCCCCAGGAAATTGTGGCGGTGGTGGGCGATAACGGGGCAGGAAAGTCTACCCTCATCAAGATCATCGCCGGAGTCCATCCTCCCACTGCGGGCGAGATTATTTTGTACGGGAAACCAGTGGAAATCAATAGTCCCCTGCAAGCCCGGGAACTGGGAATCGAGACGGTGTACCAGGAACTGGCCCTGGTGGATACCCGGGATGTTCCCGCAAATTTCTTTTTGGGAAGGGAGCCCACCCGGGGGAAAGCAGGTATTTTCGTTGATCGGAAGAAGATGGTGGAGGAAACTGTCCGAACCCTCAAGGAATTGGGAATTAGCCTCCCCACTCTCGATACCATGGTCCGTTACCTCTCCGGGGGTCAGAGACAATCCCTGGCCATTGGACGGATCATGCCCTGGGGGGGAAAGATCATCATCATGGATGAACCCACCGCTGCCCTGGGGGTGAAGGAATCCCGTAAAGTCCTGGACTTGGTCCTCAAATTGAAAGAAAAAGGGTGCTCCGTGATCATCATCAGCCACAACATGCGTCACGTCTTCAACATCGCCGACCGGATTGTGGTTTTGAGAGGTGGCAAGAAAGTGGGAGAACGGATTAAAGCTCAGACCACTCCCGATGAAATCGTGAAACTCATTGTGGGAGCGGATATGCTGTAAAGGCAGTGATCATCCTTTTCCGGGTAGTTCATGGGTGGTTACCTCATGGAATTAACCGTATCATCTCTTTCAATCCCATGTTTATTTGGTTATTTCATCAAGGAGTTTATTGGCCTGTTCTACATCGAGATTTTTGAGAATATTGTATTGCTCCAGGGCAGAGGTTCTGTCCTGCAACCATAAATAGACTATTCCCAGTTCATAGTATGCCGCAAGATACTGAGGGTTGAGCTGAATAGCCTTTTTATAAGCATCAGCTGACTCTGTGAAACGTTTCAGCCAATTGTAGGCTACTCCTAAGTAATAGTATGCCTCTGCGTCAGTAGGCTTCAACTGAATAGCCTTGAGAAGGGCATCAGCTGACTCTTCGAAACGGCGGAGCCAATTGTAAGCAATCCCTAAATCATAGTACGCTTCCGCATAGTCGGGTTTGAGGCGTAACGCTATCTGCAAAGATTGAATGGCTTCCTCATATCGTTTGAGAAAGATAAGAGAAGAACCCATAATTAGATGCGCTTCGGGATAATCTTGTTTGAGATGAATAGCTTCCCGAGAAGCATTTACCGCATCTTCAAAACGGTTCATCCAGGAATACGATGCGGCTAATTCTTTATACGCGTAAGCATCGTCAGGTTTAAGACGAATGGCTTCCTGGAGAGTTTCTACCGACTCAGGAAACCTTTTAAGCCAACTATAGGATATACCAAGCCCGTAGTAGGCATTCTCGTAATCAGGTTGTAAACGAATCGCCTCTTGGAAAACCTTTACCGCCTCTTCATACCGTTTCTGGTCAAGATAACCCAGACCTTGAGCATAGTATTCTTTAGCCATCATCTGGGAAGGAGGGGTGGAAGCAGGTGTGGGCTGCGGTTCAGTGGGAGATGGTGGAAGTATGAGCGGGGAAGGGGTTTCCCAAGGGGGAAGCTCAGGAAGCTCATCGTCACCTGGTGTTGTTTGACGCATTTGAGAAGAAAGGGAACGGGGTTGTTGTTCCTGGGCATAGGCCTGGATAAACAACAAAAATACCCCTACCAGAATACCAATGACTACCAGTTTTCTCAATCCACTATTTTTCATAAACAACCCCTCCTCAGGAAAGAGAATGGAAAGCCGGTGAGGTCCTGGTGGGCGAAGCAGGATTTGAACCTGCGGCCCCTTGCGTGTAAGGCAAGTGCTCCGCCGCTGAGCTATTCGCCCACTTAACTAAAGGATATTTCGAATTATACCCAGCTTCTTGTTCCCTTGTCTCTGTTAAATATTATACCAACATTCATTAATATAAAATATACAACTTACAAAATGATTAAATAATGGGAAAAAGCAATAACCAACCCCCCTGCCACTTTTTCGCCAGGTTCCTCCTTCGTACCGGTGGGAACGTCTTCGCTCTTCAACGGACAATGGGCCATGCCGATTTGAATATGACCAAAAGATATTTGGCTCTCACTGGGGAGGATTTAAAGAGGGAACATGAAACCGCCTCACCGATGAATCTGTTCAATGAGAAGAGGGTAAAGAATATTTGAATCTGATTTTTCTTTATTCTTTATCGC
>JAPLGF010000321.1 GCA_026390275.1 Candidatus Atribacteria bacterium | reverse complement strand
GATACCGTTTTGTGGGTGGTGTGGATGAAGCAGGGAGGGGACCACTGGCTGGTCCCCTGGTTGCTTCCTGTGTGATCTTACTCCCTCAAATGACTCTTTCCGGTCTGGCTGATTCCAAAAAACTCTCTCCGGCACGGCGAGAACACCTTTTTGAGGCCATCGTTCACTCCGCTTTCTCCATCGGAATCAGTATTGTCAGCGAAAAGATGATTGATTGTGTCGGAATTCAAACTGCCAACATCTATGCTTTTCGGGAAGCTGTCGCTCACGCTTCCCGTTCCCATGCTCCTGATTACCTTATTTTGGACTGGCTCACGCTTCCCGGGATCCACCTTCCATCGATATCCACCTCCCACGCGGAGAGCAAGAGCTGGTCTGTAGCCGCCGCGTCCATCGTGGCGAAGGTCTTCCGGGATCGATTGATGCGAGATGACTACGATCCGTTCTTTCCCGAATACGGTCTGGCTTCCCACAAGGGGTATGGAACCCTCGCTCACCGGGAGAACATGAAACAATATGGTCTGGCACCCTGTCATCGAAGGAGTTTCTGTCGTGCATTCACGAAAAGAACTGGGGAATGAAGGCGAACGTATCACCCAGCGTCTGGTGATCTCCCGCTGGAAAATGAAAGTCCTGGAAACCAATTTCCGTTCTCGATTGGGAGAGATTGATCTCATCGCTCGCGATGGGACCGATCTGGTCTTCATGGAAGTGAAAACTCGGATGGAATCCGAAGCTGGTCTTCCGGAAGATTCAATCACCCCCACCAAACAGGACAGAATCCAAAAAACAGCACTTTTCTATCTGATCAGCCATGGACTCAATCCCGAAGAAACTACTTTTCGCTTCGATGTGGTGTCCATTACTTTTCCTTTAAATGACCCCTATCACCCGCAAATTCGCTACTATAAAAATGCGTTTTAACGATCAACCGGCATGCTGAATCATGCTCATACCTTTATTACCAATTCCCCATCTTTTCAACGTATTTTCCGGGTAGTATGGTAATATACAGGTGTTTGATTAAATGTCCCTGACTATGATGTTTCTATTTATTCTCAAAGGAGGATTTTAGCATGAAACAAACGTTGGGTTTGATTGTAGGGAACCGGGGATTCTTCCCCGCCTGGCTGGCAAGGGAAGGGCGGGAACAGGTGATTGCCCATCTCAAAGAATGGGACTATGATGTGGTCACACTCAGTACCGAAGATACCAAGTACGGTGCAGTGGAAAACTGGTCTGATGCTCAAAAGTGTGCCGCCCTTTTTGATGAGAACCGGAAAAATATTTCTGGCGTGGTGGTCACTCTCCCCAATTTTGGTGATGAGAAATCAATTGCCTATTCACTCCGAAACTCTGGTCTTGACGTTCCCGTGCTCGTTCATGCTTTTCCCGATATCACCACCGCCATGGATCCCAATCACCGGCGGGACAGCTTCTGTGGAAAACTTTCGGTCTGCAACAATTTAAAGCAATTCAACATCCCATTTACCCTGACCAGTGAACACACCGAAGGTGTCGATTCCGACCTTTTCCAGGATGACATGAAATCATTCGCGGCGATTTGCCGGGTGGTTAAAGGATTCAAAAATTTAAAAGTGGGAGCAATTGGTGCCCGTCCGAACAATTTTGCGACAGTCCGATATTCGGAAAAAATATTGGAAAGTTTTGGGATTTCCACGGAGGTTTCCGACCTCTCCGATATCTTGGCCCGGGCAGGTAAATTGAAAGACAATGATGCAAAGGTCATCAACCGGGTTAAAGAGATCAAAGACTACATCGATACCAGTGACGTTCCGGAAACATCCCTGGTGAAAATGGCTAAACTTGCGCTCGTCCTGGATGCCTGGATCGAGGAAACCGGTGTTCAACTCATGGCTTTCCAATGTTGGACATCGATTCAAGAAAATTTTGGGGTGATGCCCTGCACGGTCATGAGTATGCTTAGTGAAAAACTCATCCCGGCTGCCTGCGAAGTGGACCTTACTGGTGGTCTCGGCATGTATGCTCTCCAGCTCGCCTCCGGGAAGCCTTCCGCTATCGTGGATTGGAACAACAATGTTGATGACGATCCCGATAAAGCTATTCTTTTCCATTGCAGCAACTTCCCGATATCACTCCTCGAGAAAGCCAGGATGAGATACGGAGACATCATTTCTTCCTCCGCCGTTCCCAAGGATCAAGCCTATGGAACCTGCTGTGGCACCATTCCCGCTGGACCGATCACTCTGGCCAGACTGGCAACTGATGACACCACTGGATCCATCACCGCCTACATCGCCGAAGGTGAAATCACCACTGACAAGTTCGATACCTTTGGAGGAATCGGAGTGGTTCAGATCGATAACCTGCAGGACCTCCTGGCGTTCCTTTGTGAAAATGGTTTTGAACACCACGTGGCCGTCAACCTTGCTTATACGGGAGACATTCTCTACGAAGCCTTTGAAAAGTACCTGGGTTTCGATACCTACTGGCACAACGCCTGAACATTTCAACAAAATTTGAACTGGAAAATTGTTACCCGAGATAAAAAAACCCGGTCTGCATCACCGGGTTTTTTTATTGCTGAAGTAGAAAAAATACTCAGTCAGCCGAAAATAACTACCAAGGCAGTAAAAACCAGTGTCCCGGCTGTGGCGATCGATAACGGGGCATAGACTTCGATAAACCGGACCCAAAAAAGATGCACTGCAAACATGATCACAATGCTGAAGAAAAACCGATCCCAGAGGGTCGTCTTAAAGGGAAATATCCGCATCGCTCTCCTCCTAATCCTTCACGGCTCCAAAAGTGAGACCGGAAATAATGTGTCGCTGGGCTACACCGATGAAAACCACCGCCGGAATGAGACACACCATAGAAACAGCCGCCATCTCCCCCCAGTTCGTTCCAATAACCGTCACAAAGGAAGCCAACCCGGTGGTAATGGTACGGGCATTGACGTTCGTGAGCATGGAGGCAAAAAGATATTCATTCCAGGCAAAAATCCAGGTTAAGATTGCGGTGACCATAATTCCGGGTTTCGCCAGAGGGAGAATGATGTGAATGAGCAGTCCCCAAAAACTACATCCATCAATGTAGGCTGCTTCATCCAATTCCTTGGGAATGGCGTCCATCATTCCCTTGAGTAGCCAGATGGCAAAAGGAAGATTAAAAATGCAATAGAGAAGTATTATACCGATATGGGTATCCCGTAACCCTAATTTCGTGAACATGAGAAAAAACGGGATGATGAACACCGCTGGTGGTGCCATACGGTTGGTAATCGTCCAGAAAAAAAGATTGTTGGAGCCAGGTACTTTAAACCGTGAAAATGCGTAAGTAGCAAAGACAGCAAAGCAGATCACCAGAACAACGTTTCCCGTGGCAATGATCAGAGAATTGAGAAGATACCTCCCAAAAACATCCTGTAAAAATGGACGGACATAATTGGGGGCATAAAAAGTGGACTGAAAAAGTCGCGGTCCGGAAAAAATTTCCACCTTGGTACGAGACGAAACCACAAAAAGCCAGTAAATGGGAAAAAGCGTAGCAATGGCAATCAAAATACACACTAAATAGATAAAGAACATACGAATGGTTTTTTTGCTTGCCATCTTAGGATGCCTCCTGGGAGAAAGAGATAAAAGTCAGCAACAACCAGCAAATGACAATGGTCAGATAGAGTAGGAAGAGGGACATGGCTGACCCATACCCATAGTTCATGGACGAAAGAATCTGACGAACCAAATGCACGCTGACATACCGGGTGGCAGTACCGGGTCCCCCACTGGTGAGCATCCACACCTCATCAAATATTCGGAAGGTATCCATGATCCTGATAAAAAGGGTGGTCATAATAACCGGCCGGAGAAGTGGTAAGCTGATGTAGCGAAATGTCTGCCAGCGGGTAGCCCCATCTACCAAAGCCGCCTCAAAGGGTTGCTTTGGTAGAGAAGAGAGACCGGCCATAAATGTGAGGATGACGAAAGGAGTCCAGTGCCAGATATCCACCAAAATTGTCGTGGAAAAAGCCTGGAGGGCATTCGTTCCAATATTAAAATCAATACCGAATCTCCTTAAAAAAACCGGGAGGGGACCGAAATCAGGATTCATGAGCAGGACCCAGACACTCCCGATGGTGATCGGAGCCATGGCTAAGGGAAGAGTCATGATGGTACGGAAAATACCCTTTCCTTTGAACTCGTAGATGAGAAGATTGGCCAGGAAGAGACCCAGGGGAATTTCGATGGCAATGCAGAGAAGCACGTAGGACAAACCGAGACTTAACGATTTCAAAAAATCCGTGTCGAACATGAGCTTTCGGAAATTATTGAAACCAGTAAAGACCATCCCGACTTTAGAAAAAACATTGTACTTGAAGACACTGAGATAAAGAATATAAATAACCGGTATAACACCAATAAAAATCATTAAAAAGAGGGTGGGGGTGATGAGCCCCCACACCTGAGTCCGGTTTTGCTTCATGACTCAACCATCCTTAGAAGCATCAATATCACAATTCTTCCATCATGGCATCGATTTCTTTAGCTAAG
>JAPLGF010000230.1 GCA_026390275.1 Candidatus Atribacteria bacterium | reverse complement strand
TATGCCTGCCGGAATGCCTGCCCCCTCTGTTACTGCCAGGAGTGCTTTGCGGAAAGTACCCGACCCCAGTGGGTGAGCCCGGCCCCGTCCTTTTCCGACAACTGCCTGTTTCATTTAGGTCGTACCATGCATATGGCCGGTCGCTGCGTGGAATGCGGGGCGTGTGAACGTGCCTGTCCAGAAAATATCCCCATTGCCCTCCTGCCCCTCAAGGTGGAAGCGATCATCCGGGAAGACTTTCACTTCGAATCCGGGGTGGAAGAGGGAACCGTGGCACCGCTGCTCACGTATAAAGAAAATGATCCGGGAGAATTCATAAAGTGAGGTTGTGGACATGAATTCCGGAATAGTGACAACCAACGGTTTTATCAGCTGGCTGAAAACGTATTCTGGTCGTATCAACATCACCGAGAAAGCAGAGAAATATTCCCGGGAGATGTTGGGTGACCACCAGTTTCCCCTGATTAAAAATGTAAAAGAAGTTCTCTTTCCGTCCTATGACCGGGTTTACCAGTACCGCTGGGATCAAAAGGGATGGAAACTCAATGATCTCGCCGTTCCCGCCACCCCCACACTTCTGGTCGCTCTTCCCTGTGAAGCCCGGGCTATTTTTGAGGTCCTTGACCGGGTCTTCCGGAAAGAAGATTCGATCGATAGCGGGTACCAGCAACGACGCCAGGACCTGTCACTGGTCATCTTCGGGTGTACCGCCGCCCCGGAACCAACCTGTTTCTGTACCCGGGTGGGAGGGAACGGGCTCTGGACTCACCCCGAGGCTTTATTTGTGCTTCCGGTCTCTTCCGGCCTTTATATTGAAACTGAAAATACGGTCTTTTCCGGATTGATGAATGAGGCAAAACCAGTCGAGGAAGCGACCCGGAAACAAATTCAGGAACTGAACAAAAAAGCACAGGAAAAAATGCGGGAGGATACCCTTCCCCAGGAAACACCGCAGGCGCTCTACGACCTCTTCCATGATCCGGAATGGGAGAACATTGCCTGGAAATGCCTGAATTGCGGAGCCTGTACCTTCCTTTGCCCCACCTGCTACTGCTTCGATCTCTCCACCGAAGGTCGTCTGAAGGGATATCAGTTGAAAACCTGGGATGCCTGCATGTTTCCCAAATTCACCCTGCATGCCTCCGGACACAACCCCCGACCGGGTTATAAAGAACGGGTCCGGCAGCGGGTACTCCACAAGTTCGCCTACTTCCCCCTACGGGAAGAGGGGCGGTACGGCTGTGTGGGCTGTGGAAAATGTGTGGAAATCTGCCCGGTGAACTGGGATATCCGGGACGTGGTGGAAAGGATGGTGAAAAAAATTGGTTCTGGCACCCGATGAAGTTCGAAACATCTATCTTCCGACCCTGTACCCCATTCAGGAAATCATCCCGGAAACCACCGATATCAAAACCTTCCGGTTAGACGTGAGTGGTTCCTCCTTTCATCATCAACCCGGCCAGTTTGCCGAGCTCTTTGTCCCGGGAGTGGGGGAAGCGCCCATTTCCATCACTTCTTCTCCCACTCAAAAGGGAATCCTGGAATTCAGTATCAAGAGGGTGGGTGCGGTCACCGCCGCCATCCACCGGCTCAATTCCCAGGACCGGTTGGGGGTACGGGGTCCCTACGGGAATACTTTTCCCCTCCCCGATCTGGTCCATCAGAACCTGCTCTTCGTCGGGGGGGGGATCGGTCTCGCCCCGTTACGTTCGCTCGTCAACTACGTGCTGGATACTGAAAAACGCCCGGATTTCCAGAAGGTCATCATCCTCTACGGTGCCCGGAGTCCGCAGGACCTGGTGTTCAAGTGGGAGCTGGAGACCTGGAAAAAACGGACGGATCTTGTGCTCATGGTCACGGTGGACCGGGGAGACGACCACTATAAAGGCCGGGTGGGCCTGGTTCCCAACGTTCTCAAGGAAGATGTCACCGTGAATCCGGATCTCTGGAAGGGCATCATCTGCGGGCCACCCATCATGATTAAGTTCACCATCAAAGCCCTTTTGGAGATGGGATTCCACCCCAAAAATATCATCACCACCCTGGAAATGCGGATGAAATGCGGATTGGGAAAATGTGGACGGTGTAACATTGGGCCCCATTATGTCTGTAAGGACGGACCGGTGTTCACCTATGAACAGCTCCAGCACATGCCCGGGGAGTACTGACGGGGGAATACATCGTGAACTATCCTGACACCTTACGGTATCTCTACTCACTCATCAATTATGAAAAAACCGACTTTCAATACACTGACCTGAAGCTGGACCGGATGCGGGAACTCATCGACCGCCTCGGTCATCCGGAAAAGAGTCAACCCGTGGTGCTGGTGGCGGGAACCAAAGGGAAGGGGAGTACCTCATACTATTTGGAACGTATCCTCTCCCTGGCGGGACGGAAGACCGGTCTCTACGTCAAGCCCCATCTTCTCACCTTCCGGGAACGCATCCGTCTGTCGGGGGAACTCATCTCTCCTGATGATTTGGCTCACCTCGTGACCGAATTACGACCGGTGATTGAATCGATGGACCGGTCTTCCCGGTACGGATCTCCCACCTACTTTGAAGTTTCAGTGGCGCTGGCCTTTCAGCATTTTCAGAACAACGGGGTGGATATCGCCGTCATGGAAGTGGGGCTGGGTGGCCGGCTCGATGCCACCAACGTCGCCCAACCGGCGCTTTCGGTCATCACTCCCATCAGTTACGATCACACGGAAATCCTGGGAAATACTCTTCCGAAAATCGCCCGGGAGAAGGCGGGAATCCTTCGTTCCCATGTCCCGCTCATCTGCGGGCTTCAGGAATATCCGGCAGCCCGGGACACCATCCAGCGAGTGGCTTTTGATCTGGGGACCCCGGTGATCCATTTTACCGAGCACTGCCGGTATCAAATTGTGAATCGGGAGAAGCGAGGATCCACCTTCACCTGGTCGCTCTCGGATGGTCAGACGGGAACTTTCTTCCTCTCCATTCCCGGTGACCAGCAGGTGGTGAATTTTCTCACCGCCCTTTTAGCTGCCCGGGAACTGGGTGTCCGTCCCGACCGGGATGAGCTCCAGTCAGTCCTCTCCGAGGTATGCTGGCCCGGGCGCATCCAGCATTTGCAGGATGATCCCACCATTATCTTTGACGTAGCGCATAACCAGGCTTCTTTTGCCACCCTTTGCCAGACCCTGCGGGATTACTTCGGGATTCGGAAAGCCGTCTTTCTCCTCGGTTTTCTCAACGGAAAGGACCACCCGGGGATCGCCGAAGAAATTGCCCATTTTGGGGGAACGATTTTTCTCACCACTCCTTTCAATCCCAAGGCCATCCTCCCCCAGGATATCTGCCCTTATTTCTCGACTTCTCAAACCTTGGTCCGGGTGGTGAATGAACCTTTTGAAGCCCGGAATCGGGCGATGGATTATGCCTGCGAGCATCACCTTCCGCTGGTGGTGGCCGGTTCTTTTTACCTGGCGAAACTTTTTGCGGAAAAACTCCATGTGGGAATAGAAAAAGAGGAGATGGAACTATGTTAATTGTAGCCGAACGGATCAACGCCACCCGAAAACCTATTCGGGAAGCCCTGGAAAGAAAAGACCGGGACTTCTTTATCCAGGAAGCCCAGAAACAGGAAAAGGCAGGAGCCAATTTCATCGACATCAATGCCGGAACAGAAGCCACGAAGGAAGTGGCTGACCTGCGCTGGCTGGTGGAGATCATCCAGAACGAGGTGAATATCCCGCTCTGCCTGGATTCCGCCAATGATCAGGCCTTAGAAGAAGCCCTGAAAGTCTACACCAAGGAGGAGGTGATGATCAATTCCTTTACCGCCGAAGAATCCCGGATGAAGGCAGTGCTCCCGATCGCTCAGAAATATCGGGCCTTCGTCGTGGGTTTAGCTATGGGAGAGGGTGGTATCCCGCAATCGGTGGATGATCGCATGAAGCTGGCAGACACCCTGGTGAAAGCGGTCGATCACTACGGAGTCCCCCGGGAGCATCTTTTCATCGATCCCCTGGTGGTTCCCATCGGAACAGATCAGAACCAGGGAAAATTGTTCCTGGAAACCCTGCACGCCATCCCGGAAAAGTACCCGGCGGTACGAACCATCTGTGGCCTGAGCAACATTTCATTTGGGATGCCCAACCGCAAACTCATCAACCGCGCCTTTCTCGCTCTCAGCGTCGGTTACGGCCTTCACGCCGCTATCATTGATCCCTTAGATGTCAAGCTCATGTCCATCCTCTACGGAAGCGAAGCCCTCATGGGACGGGATGAATTTTGCATGAACTACCTCACCGCTTTCCGGAGCGGCTGCCTGAACGATTAAGAAAAATGCTTCCTGGTCTGTTTACTCACCCCTACTGTTTGAATTCGGGGTTTGATTTCACCAGGTTTAAGTCTTCCCACACAATTTGACAAATTGCTGGGGTTTATTCTCCCAACTCACCGGCCAGAGACGCTATCCTTTCCCGGATTCCGTCTTACCAAGGAAAACGAAAGAGGGTATAATGTTTCCCGAAAAAGAGGTGTTTTTCCATTCCTCTCACAAAAGGAAAGATATTCCGCTTTTATATCGAGGATCATTATCCCTTTGGTGAGTTTGCCCTCATCCGGGCCCGGGAAGAAGCAGGGGAAGGGGGGTTTGTCTTCGCCGATGTAGATGTCGCTCACTGTTGCAGGAAGTCAACCCCTATGGTGATCTGGATGGATAAAATGCCATGTGAAATAGAGGAGGTCTCCATGAAATTTCTGGGAAAAGTGATTATTACCCTCAAATCCGGGGTGTTTGATCCCCAGGGGCTCACCATTAAGAATGCCCTCCATACCCTGGGTTACCGGGAGACACAGGATGTCAAAACCGGGAAGTATTTCGAGATCATGATAGAAGCAGAAAACCAGGAAAAAGCCCAAAGCCGCCTGTCGGAGATGTGTGATCAACTCCTGGCAAATCCGGTCATCGAACAGTACACGTCGGTTGCCGAACCGGTCAAGTCGTGAGGGTGATCCTATGAAATTCGGGGTGGTGGTCTTTCCGGGTTCCAATTGTGATAACGATTGTTTTCATGTGGTGAAGAATGTCCTGGAACAGGAAGCGGTCTTTCTCTGGCACCAAGACCGGGATTTACAGCACTGTGATGGGGTGATCATTCCCGGTGGTTTCAGTTACGGCGATTACCTCCGCACCGGAGCCATCGCCCGTTTTTCTCCGGTGATGGAATCCATCCGGCACTTTGCCGAGGAAGGGGGACTGGTCATGGGGATTTGTAACGGATTTCAGATCCTGGTGGAAAGTCACCTGCTACCCGGAGCGCTTCTCCCCAACAGTGTCGCCCATTTCGTCTGCCGGAAGGTCGCGCTGCGGGTCGAGAATATCCATACCCCTTTCACCACTCTTTTTTACCCGGGAGAAGTGATTCATATTCCCATCGCCCATCATCAAGGCAATTATTATACCTCCCCGGAAACGCTATCAGAGCTGGAGGCACAGAAACGCATTCCCTTCCGTTATTGCACTGAAAAAGGAGACACTGATGAACGTTC
>JAPLGF010000355.1 GCA_026390275.1 Candidatus Atribacteria bacterium | reverse complement strand
AAATCACCACCATGTGTCTTGTTCCGCAAATCGTCGACGCGGTGGATATCCCGGTTATTGCCGCGGGAGGGATCGGAGATGGCCGGGGGATGGCTGCCTGTTTGGCCTTAGGGGCGGAAGGAGTTCAGATCGGGACTCGTTTTGTCTGTACCACGGAATGCCAGGTTCATCCTGCTTATAAAGAAGCGATACTGAGATCTGGGGACCGTTCCACAGTGATGACCGGGTTTACCACCGGTCATCCGGTACGGTGCCTGAAAAATAAATTAACCCGTAAATTCGAAGAGTTGGAATCGAGGGGAGCCAACCGGGAAGAAATTGAAGCTCTTGGCTCCGGTGGATTACGCAGAGCTGCCTGTGATGGAGATGTGGAAGAGGGGTCGATCATGGCCGGTCAGATTGCCGGGTTGATTGACGAAATCAAACCAGTGAAGGACGTGATCCATTCCCTGATGAGTGAAGTTCAGAGCACGTTGCAGTATTTGTCATCCTACCTGGAGCGTCCATAATGGATCTGGTCTATCTCTTTCCCGGACAGGGTTCTCAAAAAGTGGGAATGGTGGATAGCTTTTTGGAGTTTCATCCGAAACAAACCCATGCTCTCTTCGAAGAAGCCAATGAACGGTGCGGTACGGATCTCCTGCGGCTCTCACACCAGGGACCGGAGGACGAGCTCAACCTCACTGCGAACGCCCAGCCTGCTATCCTTACCATGAGTGTACTCATCCAGCGCTTGTTGTCGCAGGAAGCGCCGTCTCTGGGGCCACGGGTGGTGGCCGGACACAGTTTGGGTGAATATTCTGCTCTTGTCTGTGCCGGGAGTCTCAGTTTTGTGGATGCCGTGGCACTGGTACGAAAACGGGGAGAGATCATGCAACGGTCGGTTCCGGTGGGGATTGGTACTATGGTGGCCCTCATCGGTCTTCCTCTGGTGAAAATCGAAAATCTGGTAAAAGAGTTGTCCCGCGAGGGAATCATCGAGGTGGCGAATTATAATTCTTCCGAACAGACAGTTCTTTCTTTACAGAAAACTCTTCTGGAAAAAACCATCGAACGGGCCAAATCACTGGGGGCCAGGAAAGTGGTGGAACTGCGGGTGAGCGTTCCCTTTCATTCTTCCTTCATGCGTGATGCTGCCACTGAATTTAAGGAACTTCTCATCCAAACGACGTTTCGAAAACCGTCAGTTCGCTACATGAGCAACGTTACGGCGGATGATCTGGATGATGCCGAGAACATCCGTTTTTTATTATCCCGCCAAATGGTCTCACCAGTCAGGTGGAAAGACATCATCACTCGTTTTGTCCAGGAAGGGTATAACCACTACGTGGAAATTGGACCGGGTTCAGTCCTTTCCCGGATGCTCCAGCGAGAATATGATGGGGTCAGTGTGTCATCCATTGACTCCGAAAAATCCCTGCATCAATTTGTGAAAGAAGTTGAGTTCCATGATCAACTTTGAAAATCAGGTGGCCCTGATAACCGGTGCCCGGAGGGGAATTGGCTTTGCCATCGCCCGGACTTTGGGGCGGTACGGCGCGAAAGTGGTGGTCTGTGATGTGGCGTCGGAAAATGATATGAAAGCAGCTCTCGATGTGCTTCATTCCGAAGGGATCGAGGTGATGGCTCATATT
>JAPLGF010000191.1 GCA_026390275.1 Candidatus Atribacteria bacterium | reverse complement strand
TGATCGGGGAGTAAAAGCGGTTCTTACCGGGAACATGGGACCAAATGCTTCGAAGGTTTTTAACGAAGCTGGAATTAAAGTCTTCATTAATTGTAGTGGAACCGAAGAATCGGTATTGGACGATTATAAAAATGGAAAGTTGACTCATACGACTCAAGCCAATGTATCTTCTCACTTTGGATTGAAATAATCATGATGAGGAGGATGAAACCATGAAAGGCTTAGGGAATCGGGGAGGAAATCGGTCTCCCGGCCAGGGAGGAATGGGACGAAGAGGGAGAGGCGGGGCAGGTGCGGGTGGAAGCTGCATTTGCCCGCAGTGTGGTACCAGGGTTCCTCACCAGACCGGCATTCCATGTTCTCAGGTTCGATGTCCCCAATGTGGAACGAACATGGTTCGAGAAGGAGTAGGAGTGTCATGAGAATTGCGGTTGCCAGTGGGAAAGGAGGAACTGGAAAGACTCTTATTGCCACCAGTTTGGCGCTGACGATTGCCCAATCTGAAGCGGTGGTTTTTGTTGATGCTGATGTGGAAGCGCCCAACGCTCATTTCTTTTTAAAACCCGAATTTTTTGAAAGTACCCCAGTTACCTCTTTTGCCCCCCGTATTCAAACCGAGCAGTGTAATGGATGTGGAGAATGTGTAGAATTTTGCGCTTTTTCAGCGCTGGCGATGGTGAAGAAGAAAATCCTCTTCTTTCCTGAGCTTTGTCATGGTTGCGAAGGGTGTCGTATTGTCTGTCCGAAAGCCGCTATTGAAAAAGACCAATCGATGAAAGGATCAATCGAGAGGGGAAGAACGCGAAGCGGTATTGACTTTCGTCGGGGAGTGTTGACCATCGGTGAACCACGGTCCCCGGTGGTGATCAATGCCCTGAAGAAGGGTCTTTCCCAAAATCAAAACCAGGTTGTTATTATCGATTGTCCTCCCGGAACCGGTTGTGCTCTGATGGCCGCAGTGGAAGATGCTGATTATTGTCTGTTGGTGACCGAACCCACTCCCTTTGGTTTCTCGGACCTTAAAATGGCGGTTGCCGCATTGGAAGAACTTCATATCCCATTCGGAGTCATAATCAATAAACAGGGTTTAAATGGAAATAAAACTGAGGTCTATTGCCGGGAGAAAGGGATTGAAATTCTGGGCAGGATCCCATATCAAAGGTCGATTGGGGAAAGGTATGCAAGAGGGTTGACTCTTATCGATGGTGACAACTCCTTCGCTGATGAATTACGCGCTGTCTTCAATCGTATCAAAATCAAAGGAGTGAAACCATGAAACAGGTCGCGATAGTGAGCGGGAAAGGTGGAACCGGGAAAACCTCATTGACGGCTTCATTGGCCGCTCTGGCAAAAGACCAGGCAGTCCTGGTTGATGCCGATGTTGATGCCCCCAATCTGGCTCTGGTAGCTGACCCGGAGCAATTTTTTCATCAATCTTTTATCGCCAGTGAGAAAGCTTTTGTGCATCCTGATCGATGCCAGCAATGCCTGGCATGTATGGGTGCCTGCCGCTTTGACGCTATTTCTCTCTTTCTCAATTACCCGCATATTAATCCAATCAAGTGCGAAGGGTGTAGACTCTGTGCTCATCTCTGTCTGATCGGGGCGATCGCCATGGAGCCCCATACCAGCGGGTGCCTGTCGGCATCGAAAACCCGCTGGAAGAGTCACCTCTATCATGGAAGATTGCTCCCCGGTGGGGAAAACTCGGGAAAAATGGTGACCGCACTTCGGGAGAAAGCAGAACAATTTGCTCAGGAAAGAAGAATCGAACTGATTCTCATCGACGGTGCTCCCGGTATCGGCTGCCCGGTCATCGCCAGTCTCACCGGCTGTGATCTGGCTCTTTTGGTGACCGAACCCACTTTAAGTGGACTGCACGATCTGGAACGAATCTGGAAATTAGGGCAGCATTTTCCAGTAGAATCCTGGGTGATTCTTAATAAATCCGATTTGAGTCCAGAAAACACCGAAGCCATCAGAAAATTCTGCCGGGAAAGAGATCTTCCCCTCATGGCGGAAATTCCTTTTGATGAAGATGTGGTTCGATCGATGATGGTCGGGCTATCAACCTACGAATATAATCCCTATGGAGCATTCGCCCAGCAGATAACAGCCATCTGGAATGCTGTCAGCAACCTTTTTAACCAGGTCAAATCCTAAATGGAGTGAAAATAAATATGTCATTCCCACTTTTCACAGTGACCATCTTATATGATAATCGAACCATTCAGGACGATCTTCTTCCTTCCCATGGATTTTCCTGTATGGTTGAAAATGATAGGGGAAAGAAGGTTCTCTTCGACACCGGAGAAAGCGGGCCGTTGCTCCTTGCCAATATGCAACGATTAGGTATCGATGCTTCCACGATTGAAAAGGTGGTTCTTTCTCATGAACATTATGATCATGTCGGTGGATTGATAAGCCTCCTTGCCAATCGAATCGATATCGAGATTTTCATTCTTCCTTCCTTTTCAACAGCCTTCCGGAAAAAAATACTCGATTTGAACGGAGATTTAAAGGAAGTTTCGGAAGGGATGGAAATTCTTCCCGGGCTTTTTTCTACCGGAGAGGTTGTGGGAGCCATCAATGAACAGGGGTTGGTGGTAGTTGGGAAGGAGAAGGCACTTTTTATTGGTGGATGTTGTCATCCAGGATTGGAAAGAATGGTATCCACGGCTTCGCAGGTGGCTGGTCAACCCGTTGGAGGAGTAATGGGTGGACTTCATCTTTGCCAAAGTGAAGATGAGGAAATAGAATCTCAGCTCCAAAATCTAAAAAAGCTGGGTGTGGATAGAATCGCACCCTGTCACTGTACCGGTTTCACCGGTATGGACATGGCTCGGGATATCTGGGACTCAGGATATTTTACTACCGGAGTCGGTATGAAACTGGAGTGGGAATAAGGATGTACAGATTCGAAAAATGAGGAGAAGAGATTGATTATGAAAAATTCGATTATTACCGATCAAATCGACAGGGATTTTGACAAGGCGGTTTTTTTGGCGAATAAGTGGGGCTTCCACTACCTGGAGATTCACTCCCTTTGGGGGAAAACCGCCGAGAACCTTGCTGACGACGAAGTTGATCGAATGGCACGAACCATTAATAAATATCACCTGAAAGTATCCTGCCTCTCCACCACCTTATTTCTGATGTGTCCGCTCTATCACGATCTATCGAGTATAGAGAAATTTAGTGAAAGCTTTATTACCTACGACGATACCTATGAGCATCATCTCGATAAACTCGAATGGTGCATAGATATGGGAAAAAGGATTGGCGCCGAATGTTTGCGAATATTTCCCTTCCGGATCGAGAAAGAGGGGGTGGCCAATCAAAATGTTCGGGACATCATATCCGACATCGCTGAAAAATTTACCAAACCGGTTCAAATAGCAGAAACGAACAATCTCTTATTGGTGGTGGAGAATTGTCCCTTCTCTTATTTGCCCCGGGGAATGATGACTTTTCATCTGTCCAGCATCCTGAAAAATCCTTATTTAAAACTGCTTTGGGATGTGGGGAATAGTTATCGATCCATGGAGTTTGATTGGGTGAAAGAGTACTCGGATGCTCCTTTGGCTGAAGAATACCAGATCATTAAATCCCATATTTTCAATGTACATATCAAGGATTTCAAACATGAAAATGATAGGTATCAACTGACTGTTCTAAGGGAAGGTGATATTCCCTATACGGAAATATTCAATCAAATGAAAGCCGACCAGTATTCAAACTTTGTGGCTTTAGAGCCCGAACTCGACCGCGATGGAGTTATTCAAAGCGTCGAAAGTTTGAAAGAGCTTGAAAGCTAAAAAACGATTATATTGAAAGGGTGAAAACATGAAAATCGGTATTATTCTTTACTCGAACGATGCTGAAACGGTTTGGAACGCCTTTCGTTTAGGAAATTTCGTTCTTAAAAGTGGAGATACGGTCAAGGTATTTTTAATGGCTAAGGGAGTAGAGTGTGAATCTCTATCAACCAATCAATTTGATATTACCGAACAGATGCATGCCCTGGTGGAAAACGGTGGGAACATATTGGCTTGCGGTACCTGCCTGAAAATCCGTCAAAAGGGTGGGACCGAATTATGTCCCCTTTCGACCATGAAGGATTTATATGAATTGATCAAAGAGAGTGATAAGGTTGTTACTTTTTAACCTTTTCATTTCGTAAATCGATTGTTGACTTTAGATTGATAAAGAACTCATGGTATTTAAACAAGAGAAGAAAGGAGCTGTAATCAGTGGAACTCAATCCAAATATCAATCGCACCATGGCGGTAATGAGCGGAAAAGGAGGAGTGGGGAAGAGTTCGGTGTCGGCATTGCTGACGGTTGAGCTGGCTCGACGGGGATATAAGGTCGGAATTATGGATGCCGATATCACCGGACCCAGCATCCCCACCATGTTTGGGATCGTGCATATCCGGCCTCAGATCACTGATTCCGGAATCGTACCGGTTGAAACCCCAAAATACCGGATACCGGTCATTTCTATCAATCTTTTATTGGAAAGTCCGGATCAACCAGTCATTTGGCGGGGACCCCTGTTGAGCAAAGCCATACAAGATTTTTGGGATGAGGTGCTCTGGTCTGAATTGGATTTTCTCGTTCTGGATATGCCGCCCGGAACCGGTGATGTCCCTCTTACCGTGCTCCAGAGCATGCCCCTGGAGGGAGCGGTCATCGTTTCTTCTCCCCAAGACCTGGCTTTTTTGATCGTGAAAAAAGCCATCAATATGGTTCAACAACTCCAGAAACCGGTTTTAGGACTGGTGGAAAATATGAGTTTTATCACCTGTCCCAAATGCCAGGAAATCATTTATCCTTTCGGCAAACCCAAAGGAAAGGATATCAGCACTCAGTTGCAGATTCCCTTTTTAGGCGAACTTCCCATCGACCCGGCTTTGTCGGAATATTGCGACACCGGTCGCATCGAAGAATATGAAAACCCTAAAATGAAAGGGATTATTGATAAGTTACTGGTTGGTTTGTCATGAGGATTTTTATCCTGTAGACTCATTTACGGGCTTGATGAATCAAGCCCGTACGAAAGACAATTATTATTTTAGGTTCTTCCGGTATTTCTATGGGTAAAGGTTTAATTCACCACCATGAAAGAGAATGGCAATCCGGTGAGTGGGAAAAGTATTATTATTTTGCTATATACAAGCCCATCCCACAATCAGCATAAGCTCCCATCCCACAATCAGTATGCTCCCCCCCACCAGTCACTTTCTTCAATTCCTCCCGGGAGAGTTCTCCCTGGTAAGGGGGAAGGATGAAAGTCTGATCCATTCCCGGGAGGTTTTCAATAAACTGAATGGTCTGTCCGGCCGGAAGCTCTTTCCCGAGTAGGCTTTGGATGGCCTCTCGGGGATTATCCAGGACC